>DASRMY010000066.1:0-2637 GCA_035647695.1 Treponemataceae bacterium
AATTTATACAACATCTACCCTTTTTTTGAATGAGGCTTAAACAGCGAATAAATTGATTGTACAAAGCCACTGGCCCCACGGACAATTCCCAAAAGACATAAAATTGGTCCTATAGGGAGTAATAACCATGACCAGCGCAAAAAGAGGATAGAAAATAAAAACAAAAACGCACTGCGTATAAGAGCTCTAAAAGCTTCTGCCTTGGTTTGAGGCTCTGGTTTTGCACCAGACGAATACGTTTGACGATAGTGTCGTTGTTGTGCGTTTGCCTGTTGCTGGTACCATGCCCAAAAATCATCACCAAAAGGGCTTTGCTCATATGCATTTTGTGTATGTGTGGCGTATGTATCTGTAGAGCCATAACGATCATATTGTGAGCGTTTTGTCTCATCACCAAGCACAGCATATGCAGCGTTTATTTCTTTAAATTTTTCTTCGTAAGTTTTATTACCAGGATTTCTATCTGGATGATACTTAAAAGCAGCATCACGATAAGCTTTTTTTATCTGATCTGAAGTAGCTGTTTTTGTCACTCCCAGTATTTGGTATAAATCGTCCATACCTATAAAGTACAGTAAAAACTACTAAATGACAAGGTAAAAAACTGAATATACGCTTAGCGTATAATTACCCACGTACTGCCTCTACCACCCTCTGAGCGATCAGAATAGCCATGAGCACCAAGTCTTTCGTCTTGTTCTATAAATGCTCTGGTCATTTGAGCAAGCACGGGCCCCTCCGTTGAGTGATTACCTTTTCCATGCACTATGAGCACTTTTTGCAAGCCTCTTGTTTTGCTTTCAGCAATAAATTTATCAAGCTGCTGCCATGCCTGTGCTGTGGTTAAGCCGTGTAAATCTATACTGCCTTCTGGAGGAAGTTTGCGTAAATAAGCAGTATCTCTTTGTGCTTTTTCTTCAAATTCTTTTTGCTCTGCATCTTTATCAATTACCCCATACTGCCGCATCCATATTTCTTGCTCATTACGGGACCGAGAATTTGCACCGTGCATTTCTATTACTACAGAATTTTTATTACCTGTATCATAGCTTGCAGAATCTGGTCCTCTTTTTTTAGTTCGCCATGCTCCGCCATCTTGGCGTTTAGCAGAATTAGTGTTGTTTTTACGTTTTTGTTCTTGAGCTTCCCATTGAGCCAAAATTTCCCCGAAATCCATAATGCACCTACTTTATATCAATACATTTTTCGCAAGGAATCCATCCGCTGCGATTTTCGTCGAGTTCTATCAAATACCACGTATCGCTTTTACGTTTTATATACGCAATAGTACCCGGTTCAATTACGCCCCGTGTACCTGCAGATAGCTCAGGTATGGTTTGCAAATCTGTTTGTAAACAAACAACCCTGCTTTTTGTAGCAGGTATGCATAGCAAACATACACCAAGAATGCTAAACAAGGCAAGTGCTAAAAACAGTCTTTTTTGTTTTCTTTTTAATATAGCTAAAACAACCGTTAAAACAGTAAAAACAAATGCAATAAAAAAGAGAATTTGCACATATATGTGCAATATACGCTGTTTTTCCCCTTCTCTATCTGCTATACGCTGAATGTCTTGTTTGTCGTACAATGAGGGAGTTTTTGTGACCTTTATATCTTCTCGTATAAGGGGCTTTTGTTCAGGAGTTTTGTTTATAATTTTAGCAGGAGCAACAGAAACATGAAAAGGCTCTGTTTCTATTGTTACTTTTTCACCATTAAAGGCCGTAAGAGCGAGGTGAACTGCTGGAATAGTGCAAAGCCCGTTTTCTAAGGGAAGATAGCTGTAAAGCGCTAGGTTTGCGGGTACATCGATATTGGTAGGCATAGTGTATGGCAATTCTTTTTTTATATGACCTAATTCAAATAAAGCGTCTGTAGTTAGACTGTTTTGCAGTCCTCTAACCGTAAGACAGTTTTGCACCCATACGTACACATCACTTTTTTTACCCTGCACAGGGTTCTCTTTAATTGAAAAAAAAGCAACAGGCATAACCCTTATCTTATCTTGAGTAATAACAATCGGGGGAAAGCATGCATACTTGGTGTTATTCTCATCAATAGTAAGCCGTATATTTTTAAGCTGCTGCCTTCCTGGCTTTTCAAATTGCAGTACTAAAAAAATGTGTGTTCCTTGACTTCCTTGTACTCCACCAGCAATTTTTTTATACTCAATAACAAAAATACCATCTTCAAATACTGGTTCTTCTGCTTGTATACGAGAAGGTGTAATACGAGGAATTTCTAGTAAAAAAGACCGCGTTAAAGCAGTATTAGTCGGTGTGGTTTCTGTAAAATAAAAATCGGCTGAAAACAAAAAACCACCGCAATACAATAAAAAAAATACTAATAATCTATTACGCCAGTGTCTTTGAAGGTTTGTTGACTGTTTTTCCATCGCTTTTGCTCACTCTCCCTAATTATTGAAAATACAGAATCTGCCTTTTGTGAAAGGGTTTTTGTATCATCTACCTGAGTATTGTGCTGACTCCCTAAAGGCGCTTTTTTTGATGCATTTGTACATGATAACTCATAATTAACTTTTGCTCTTATACTAGAACTATCAATAGAAAGTGCATTTTTAAATGCTTGAGCAGCACGGTCAAAATTTCCTGCACGATGCTCAATAATACCAATAT
>DASRMY010000067.1:0-11412 GCA_035647695.1 Treponemataceae bacterium
CATATATATAACGTTCAGTTTTACCATGAGTGGCGAAACCACCTTGCAAAACAAAAAACAGACTCACCATTAAAACAACTTTTTTTATTTGTAACATATGTACCTCATTGTATAAAAAAACCAATAACTCATTCAGCTACATTATCTAAAGGAAGGAAATTTGAGCTCGATGTAACACGCACCAACTGAATAAAAGTGTTTTTGTATTTTTCTAAAAATTGAGAAAGCGTGTACTCAGCTCCATTTTCAAAAACAACTACATGAAATCTATTATCTGCCGTAAAATATGGAAAAATTACAACCGCTTGCTCATAGTGGTGTAGTTCTTTTTCTAACGGAACCCTTTCACATATTGCACCAAAGAAAAACAAATCTGGTTCTGTAACGGCAAGCACAAAAAGCAATGCTGGCAAACAATCCACAGGATATCCTGATTTTGCCACATACGGGCACTTAGGCATTTCAAGGGTAGTTACTCCTACACCCGAATTAGCAAATCGAAGAGAAGCATCTCTTGTACGTGCGGACAAAACAGCAACAGCTAAATTACGCGTCCAGTTTAGGCTTTTATAAATATCTTTTTCTTTTAATGCAACAGAAGCTAAACTGCCTGCTATGGGTGTTTGTGTTTCTGTAAACAGAGAATCTATATAACAAAAAGAACCAGTTAGTGGCTTTATAAGTCCATCAGCAATCCATTTAAGAAATCCTAAGGAATCAGCAACAATTAGGTTTTTATCTTGGTTATCACGAGCCTCCCCAGTTGAAATACAAACAGCTTGACCTAAATCATTGTAAGCAGCATCTTTTTTATAAACAATAGCAGGTAACTTATTACGAATATGAGCTACCATTTGAATAGTGTCATCATACATGCCATAGGGAACGATTACATATTTCCAAGGCAGCAGTTTTTCAGTAAGAAAATAAAGATCAACAAGAGACATTGCATAAAAATTTTCAAACGGTACACCAAGAATTATCTTTTGGGCAACATGCGTGCCAAAAACAACCAAATCAACTCGAGATCGCTCCGCATAAGGAGTTATTTGTAAATATATTTCAGGGTTTTCTTGAAAAAACAGCCTAATACGTACAGGTAAACCATTTTGTATATTTCTATATAGGATCCAGGCTCCAGAACTATCTGCAGGCCACGTATCATACAGTACTAATTGTTTTGCTTTTCCTGTAATAATTTCTGCTTGCATTTGAACACAGGGAGAAACTATTATTTTTGTTTCTATGCCTTGCGTTTCAGTGCGAACAAGAAACTCTTCATTTATTTCATTTTTTAACAAAAGCGAACTATAAGACTGCACCTCATTAATGTCATTTACAAACCAATTATCAACTAGTTTTGCACGACATGAAGCAGATTCTGGCAGTACTCCATCTGAAAATGGATTTGCAAAAAGAGCAATCGGAAAAAAAACACTTTTTAAAACAAGTATACGGAGAAAAGCTATACATCTTTTATTGGTTAGATTATTCATATTTTTAGTATCGGCATTCTATTTATAATATTTCGTTTTTTGCAGCCGCTTCTGTTTTTTTAGTCCAAACCTCAAATTCTTCGTCTGTTTCATCAGGATGTCGTCCTGGTTTTGCATTAGCTAATAGAAGTTTTAGCCGATTTAACTGATTTACCTCGCTCGAGCCTGGATCATAATCAATTGCTGCAATATTTGACTGAGGATATCGCCGTCGCAACTCTTTTATCATCCCCTTGCCAGTTACGTGATTTGGTAAACATGCAAAAGGTTGTACGCAAGCAATGCTAGGAACACCTTCATTAATTAGCTCGACCATTTCTGCTGTTAAAAACCAGCCTTCACCCATAATATTACCTAATTGAACAATATCACCGACACCTTCTGCCAGTTTATATATGGATACAGGAGGATTAAACCTCTTGCTTTTTTTAAGCTCTCGCTTCATAGTTATTCTAAAAAGCTCAAGTATCCATATATTGCGCCGTGCATTTCGCTCTGTTTTTTTGCTAAAAGCTAGTTCTTTGTGCCTAAAAATACCTGTAGCACATGAATAAAAGAAAAAATCTGCCAAGTCAGGAACAACTGCCTCTGCACCTTCGCGTTCAATAATACCCACAATATCATTATTGGCCGTAGGATGAAATTTTACAAGAATCTCTCCAACCACGCCTATTCGTGGTTTGTGTATGTTTTTTAAGGGAAGAGCATCAAAATCACGGACTATACCTTTAATAGTCTTTATATATTTTAGATGTGATAAAGACTCTAGGGTTTTTATACATCGGCCATTCCATTTTTCATATAATGCATTTGCTGCTCCTGGTGTTTTTTCATATGGTCTTGTTCTATATAAAACACGCATAAGCAAGTCACCAAGCATTACAGAGCGGCCTCCACGTAGAGCAAGAGCAGGTGAAATAGTAAAACCAGGATTCCCTTCAAGTCCCGAAGCATTCAACGAAATAACTGGAACATGGGAAAGTCCTGCATCATTCAAAGCACGTCGAATAAAACCAATATAGTTTGTAGCACGGCATCCTCCGCCTGTTTGGGTAATTATTAAACTTGTATTTTCCACCTCATACTTGCCAGAAAGCAATGCTTCTATTAATTGTCCCGCAACAAGGATTGCTGGGTAACAAGCATCGTTATTGACGTATTTTAAACCAACTTCTACAGCACCAGCATCTATGTCTGGTAAAACCTCAAATTTATACCCAGAATAACGGAAAGCTTCTTCAACTAGTCTAAAATGGATAGGTGACATTTGTGGAGCCAGAATTGTATGCTTTTTTTTCATTTCTTTTGTAAACACTTGTCTTTGATAGGCTGCAGAAATTTTAACTGGCTTTTGATACTTTTTTGACCGTTCTTTCACAGCTGCAATAAGTGAGCGAATACGAATTCGAATAGCCCCAAGATTTGAAATTTCGTCTATTTTAATAAGAGTAAACATTTTACCCTTCGACTCCATTATCTCTTCGACTTGTTCAGCTGTAACCGCATCAAGTCCGCAACCAAAACTGGTAAGTTGAACTAATTCAAGATTAGGCATATGACTTGTAAAGTTTGCAGCCCTGTAAAGCCTATTATGATACACCCATTGGTCAACTACACGCAAAGGTCGTTCTACATGTCCAAGGTGAGCAACACTATCCTCTGTAAGAATTGCCAATCCTAATCCATTAATCATTTCTGCTATTCCATGATTAATTTCCGGATCAAGATGATATGGCCTTCCCGCTAGTACAATTCCATTTGCCCCACGAAGTATAAGCTCTTCAACAACGTCTTCGCCTTTTTGCTGAATTTCTTTTTTATATACTTCTTGCTCAATAAAAGCTGCATGTACAGCCTTTGTTATCTCTTTAAATGTTATATCTGAAAAATCTTTTACAAGCTCTTCATGCAAGCGTTTGGACAAGATTTTTTCATCATAAATGGGAAGAAAAGGATTCATAAACACTATAGAATCATCTTGTCGAAGCGCATCAATATTGTTGCGCAATACCTCAGGATAACTGGCTACTATGGGACAGTTATAATGATTACCTGCACCAGCGTCTTCTTGTTTTTCATAGTCAATGCAAGGATAAAAAATACATTTAACCCCTTGTTCTAAAAGACTGTTTATATGGCCATGAGCAATCTTCCCTGGATAACAAACAGATTCTGAAGGGATTGATTCAATACCTTTTTCATAAACAGCACGTGTTGATCGTGGCGATAGACGCACACGGAACCCTAAACTAGTAAAAATTGTAAACCATAAAGGATAATTTTCATACAAATTGAGAACCCGCGGAATACCTATATCACCACGAGGAGCATCGTCCTTTTTCAAAGGCTTATAATAAGAAAAAACTCGCTTATATTTCCAATCAAATAAATTAGGTAAGGTGTAGTTTTCTTCTTCGCCCTCAACATTTGTATTTCGTTTGTTTGATGCGTCTACAATTTCTGCCCCTGACTCAAGCTCTGCTCCTCTCTCGCATCTATTGCCAGTAATAAATCGCCGAGCAGTATTTTTGGTCGAAAAGGTATTAATGGTGAGCAGGCAATTATTAGAACATTTTCCACAACGACGAAGTTCTAAATCAACTTTAAACGTTTTTAGTTGTTCTAATGTTGCAATTTCTGAATGAAATTCAGGATTATTCATCTCCTTCCATTGGTCTGCAGCAATAAGAGCAGCTCCATAAGCACCCATTAGCCCCGCAACATCGGGTCTAAAAACATTAACACCTGAGATTTTTTCAAAGGCACGTAAAACAGCATCGTTGTTAAAGGTCCCGCCTTGAACAACGATTTTTTCGCCTATATCACTTGCCTTGCGTAATTGGATAACCTTATACAATGCATTTTTTATAACAGAATATGATAGGCCAGCTGAAATATCGCCAACTGTTGCGCCTTCTTTTTGTGCTTGTTTTACACGGCTATTCATAAAGACAGTACATCGGCTTCCTAAATCAATAGGACTTTCTGCTAGTAATGCTTTTTTACTAAATTCACGTATATCTAGATCAAGCGAATTTGCAAACTGTTCTAAAAAAGAACCACAGCCAGCAGAACAAGCTTCGTTTAATTTTATAGAAGAAATCGCCCCATTTTTTATTGTAAGGCATTTCATATCTTGCCCGCCAATATCAAGCAAAAACTCGACACCTGGAACAAAAAATTCTGCAGCCCTAAAATGCGCTATTGTTTCAACTTCTCCAGCATCTACTCCAAAAGCAGCTTGAAAAAGCGCTTCCCCATAACCAGTTGAAACAGCCCTTGCAATAAACGAATCTTTAGGAAGTCGTGTATAGAGATCTTTTAAAACACGGACAGCTAGCTCAACAGGATTACCACCATTTATATCGTAAAAGCGCCATAAAATACGTCCTTGCAAATCTGTAAGAACAGCCTTTGTTGTGGTAGATCCTGAATCAAGCCCTAAAAAAAGAGGTCCCTTAGCAGAAGCAAGATCGGCACTAGCAGCCATTTCTGCAGCATGTCGCTTATAAAATTCATCTAGCTCTTGTTGATTACGAAAAAGAGGATCGAGCCGTTGAACTTCTCGCATTTCTGCATTTACAAGCCCCTTTAAACTCTCACGAACTTCTGTAATTGAAGGAAAACGTATGTTTTCATCAGGTTTAATACAACTTAATTTTCTTTCTGCAGAATAGGCTGCTCCTACCGCAACAAAGAGTTGAGAATCTTCTGGGGTAATTATTGCATCACCTTCAAGTTTAAGTGTCACGATAAAACGATGTCGAAGTTGATCTAAAAAGTGTAATGGCCCTCCAAGAAAGGCTATGTTACCACGAATTGGCTTGCCGCAAGCAAGCCCAGATATTGTTTGACTTACTACTGCTTGAAAAATACTTGCAGCTATATCTTCTCGACGGGCGCCCTCATTAATAAGCGGTTGTATATCTGTTTTTGCAAACACACCACATCGAGCAGCTATAGGATATATTGTTTTAGCTCCACGCGCATAATTATTCAACCCTGGAGCATCAGTTTCAAGCAAGGCGGCCATTTGGTCAATAAAGGCTCCAGTACCACCAGCACAAGTACCATTCATGCGTTGCTCAACTGTTCCATCAAAATAGGTTATTTTTGCATCTTCTCCACCTAATTCAATAGCTACATCTGTACGAGGGACAAGTCTTTGAACGGCTGTTGTTGATGCCACTACCTCTTGTATAAAGGGAATATCAAGCCATTCGGAAACTGATACACCACCAGACCCAGTAACCTTCATTGACAAAGATATTTTTTCGGTAGCTGTTTCATTTTTTTCAACTGAATCTAAGGCTTCAGTCATTACCTCTATAATAGTTGAGCGAATGTCAGCACGGTGACGCTGATATTTACTAAAAATAATAGAGTCATCGTCTCCAAGGGCAACAACTTTAACTGTAGTTGATCCAACATCAATCCCCATCCTAATTGGCAAGCTAGGTGCTTGTATAGTAGAAAATGTCATCGCATTCGTATTTTTCATCAAAATTCCTATGTTTGTTATTATTGAACACTTGAGTATAAATATACCTATCTTTGAGGTATTATTCAACCGTAACAAGTTGCGACAAATTAAAAATACTGCTATGCTCATTTTTATGCAAAACAATAAAAAACACTCTATTGTGCGCTCTGGAATAAGCCTGTCTATATTAACAATAGGGTCTCGGCTACTCGGCCTTATCAGAGAAATGGTCAAGGCTGCATTTTTAGGAACAAGCGCTCTTGGAGATGCTTTTGGAATAGCCTTTAAAATCCCAAACCTCTTTAGAAGACTTTTTGCAGAAAACAGCGTTTCTGTTGCATTTATCCCAACTTTTCAAAAGCACTTAAAATGCAATACCAAACAAGAAACGCGAGAATTTGTAAATGCCACATTAACACTTGTAACATTTGCAGTTACCATTGTTGTCATACTTGGAATGTTTTCCTCACCTTTATTGGTGCGAGTTTTTGCAGGCAAAGCCCACGCAAGTGTAATTGACGAAATGACATTACTTACCAAAATAATGTTCCCGTATTTACTTGTCATTTCTATAGCTGCTTTTTTTCAGGGAATATTAAACGGCATAAAGATTTTTTCGCCTTCAGGGTTTACTCCAATACTTTTTAATATTTGTGTTATAGCAAGCGCATTTGCATTAACACATTTTGTAGAAAATCCTGCACGAGCAATGGCCATTGGTGTTTTACTTGGTGGTATAATACAAGCATCATTTCAACTACCCTTTGTTATTAAAAACGGCTGGCCAGTACGTTTTGTTCATTTAAAAACTGCTTTTTCAAACAAAGGAACACGCACCGTACTACGTCTTATAGGTCCTACAATTATTGGAATGGCTGCTTATCAAGTAAACGACCTTGTTTCAACAGCTTTAGCTGGCCATGCAGGGATTGGATATGCATCAAGTCTTGACTATTCATTACGTTTACAAGAATTAATTTTAGGTATCTTTGTCGTATCTATAGGAACTGTAATTTTGCCTGATCTTTCGGGCTTTGCTCAAAAAAAAGATTGGGGTCAATTTAATGACTTGCTTTATAATGCATTACGTATTGTTGCGCTCATATGTATCCCGGTTACCTTTTTTTCACTTATAACTGGTGAAAACATGATACGGCTTGTTTTTCAAACCTATAACTTTAATGAAAATTCGGTTGCATTAACAACTCCTATTTTTAAATTTCATATCTTAGGACTTTTGTTTATCGCGCTTAACCGAATTTTAGCTCCTGCTTTTTATGCACAAGGAAACACACGCTTGCCAACAATAGCTGGTATATCAGGAGTAATTGTAAATCTTGTTGCCGCATTCTTTTTAGCCATACCCATGAAAGGGGCAGGCATTGCATTAGCCCTTAGCATTGCAAGTTTGGTAAACACTATTTTACTTATAACAATGCTACACCATACAGGAAGTATAAACATTTCACTGATTGTTGGGAGAACATCATTGTACAGCTTAAAAATCATAGGTTTTTCATCTATTGCTGCGACACCTATTTATTTTTTACATAACAAGATTTTTAGTTTGTTTTCAGCTGGTAACCGGCTAATAGACCAAGGGATTCCTCTTATCATTTGTGGCCTAGTTTTTGCAGCTATAGGATTAGCACTGCTCATTATTAGCAAGGACCCAATATTACAAAGCCTAGTAAAAAAAGCACAAAATCGCCAAGCTGTTTAAAATGCATGTTTTATAATAATAAAAAAAGTAGCTTAAAATTCTATTTAGTATTATTATATTAACATGAGTTTTACAACAACCACAGCTAACAAATCAAGCTTTGATACACTTTTCCCGAGGTGGGACAAACTTTCACAGGATATACAAACAGAACTACATACCAAAGCAAGCTTTCATGCTGCAAAAAAAGGCAGCGTTTTACATAGTGGGGAAGCAAATTGCATCGGTCTTGTTCTAGTAAATTCAGGTCAACTACGTGCATATATAATGTCTGAAGAAGGTAAAGAGATTACCCTGTATCGTCTTTTCGAAGGTGACCTATGTTTGTTTTCAGCCTCCTGTATATTAAATAGTATAGAATTTGATGTTATCATTGAAGCTGAAAAAGATTGCAGTTTTTGGCTTGTTCCCACAAAAACATATCAAGCGTTAATGGAAAAGTCTCTTGTGCTTGCAAACTACACAAAAGAACTTATGAGCGCACGATTCTCTGACGTTATGTGGGTAATAGAACAGGTTCTTTTTAAAAGCATGGATAAAAGAATCGCAGGCTTTCTTCTTGATGAGTCAACCTTAGAAAACTCGGATTATCTAAAAATTACTCATGAGCAAATTGCAAAGCATTTAGGCACAGCTCGAGAAGTAGTAACACGTCTACTAAAATACCTACAAGACGAAAATACAATAACATTACACCGAGGTGAAATAACAATAAAAAACAAAAGTTTGCTCGAAAAAAAAGCGACGTAATCGAATGTTGTACTGGCGCTCTATAATAGTACAGAAACAAATTTAAAAAGCCTGCAAGTTAAAAAAACAGGCAAAAAGGATGCACAATGCTAAAATTAGAAAACATACACCTTACAAGAGGTGATAAACATATTTTAAATGGTATTAGTTTAGAAATTAACAAAGATATCTGTATGGCAATAACTGGCCCAAATGGCTCTGGAAAGTCAACTCTTGTAAAAGTAATTATGGGAATTGAAAAACCAGATAGCGGACGTGTGGTTTTTAACGGGATAGATATAACTAAAAAAACAATTGATGAGCGTGCAAGAATGGGTCTAGGGTTTAGTTTTCAACAACCTTGTACGTTTAAGGGTATCACCGTTCGAACACTACTTAATCTTTCTTCTGACAAAGAATTAACCACAAAAGAATGTTGTGGTTATCTAGCAACGGTTGGATTATGTGCAAAAGGATATGTTGACCGAGAAATTGATTCAACCTTAAGCGGTGGAGAAATTAAACGCATTGAAATTGCTTCTGTTTTGGCACGCAACTCAACCTTATCGCTCTTCGATGAGCCAGAAGCAGGAATAGATTTATGGAGTTTTAAAAACCTCATTGAAGTTTTTAATAGTATCAAAAGCGAGCATAAAGGCTCTATTATTATTATTTCACATCAAGAAAGAATTCTAAACATAGCAGATAAAGTTGTAATGCTACATGAAGGTAGCGTACAATCTGTTTCGACTAAAGGGGATCGTATTGATATTATTACTACTGATCCTAGAAAGTGCATACTTGATGGACACCTAAAAGAATGTATGACGAGGGAATCCACACCCCCTAATTTTAAGAAAATAGCGGCAGAAAACACAACTCCGGGAGATGAAATGTAATGGCTGAAAAAATAATTAATGAGCAACCACTCGACAATACGGTAAAAGAATTGCTTTTAAGGGTAACTGGCATTAAAGATGGTGATTTTGCACAAAGTGAAAATAAAACAGACAAAACAACAAAAAAAGAAATTGCTTTTAATATTCGCCAAAATGGCAAAGCGGCAAAACGCTCTATTACCAAAAACACTTCGATAACAACAAATGAAAAAACAGGAGCGCTTACTATAGATGTAAAACCTGATACAAAAATGGAATTTATTTATATACCGGCTATTGTTACGCAAAGTGGCATGACAGACATAGCTAACAATGATTTTTTTATTGGTAAAAATGCCCATGTAACTATTGTTGCTGGATGTGCAATTCATAATACAAACAACAAAAGAACAGAACATAAGGGGCAACATCGGTTTTTCCTTGAAGAAGGTGCACATGTTACCTACTTAGAAAAACACTATGGACAAACCCATGGCAACAAACATGAAGGAGCTATTTTAATGAACCCTCAAACCGAGATTCACATGAATAAAAACTCTAGCATGCAAATGGATACGCAACAAATTAAGGGAATTGATTCTACTATACGCCAAACACAAGCCACACTACAAGAAGGGGCAAATTTGTCCGTAACAGAAAAAATTCATACACATAAAGAACAATATGCAGAGACAAGTTTTACGGTTGACCTTAATGGCAAAGGTTCTAGTGTTCATGTAGTGTCTCGCTCTATCTCTTCGGATAAAAGTTACCAAAAATTTATTTCAAAAATACATGGAAACACCCAATGCTATGGGCATGTAGAATGTGATGGAATAATTATGGACCAAGGCCGGGTTACAGCGATACCAGAAATTACAGCAAACTCTGTAGATGCAGAACTTGTTCATGAAGCTGCAATTGGAAAAATAGCTGGTGCACAATTAACAAAGCTTATGACTTTAGGACTCACAGAAAAAGAAGCTGAAGAACAAATAATTAAAGGTTTTCTTTCATAATACGCTGTATGAAAAAAGAAATAATATAGAAAGAAATACAACATATAATTATAACCGCACCAGTGGCAATATTCCAAGCATATGATATCCAAAGCCCGCCAAGGCAGCTAACCAAAGCAAATAACACTGCTAAAACCATTCTAGCTTTAAGTTTTTTAGTAAAAAAAGCTGCTGTAGCTGCGGGTGCAGATAACAGTGCTATTACCATAATAATGCCTACAACCCGTATGAGGGTAACTACTGTAAGCGCCACGAGAACGAGCATTGTAAACTCAAGAAAAGTAACAGCAATACCAGCAACCGCAGCAAATTCTTCGTCAAAAAGCCATGCTTCCCAATCATGATAAAATACAATAATAAGAGTGAGTACTATGATTGTCATAACGAGTGTAAGATACAAATCCACACGCGCTACTGATAAAATATTACCAAATAAATATGAATTTATATCTGGTGGATATCCTGGCGTTAGGGCAATAAAAATAATACCCAATGCCATTCCAAGAGACCAAAACAATGCAATTGCGACATCTGAAGAAGCACCGCCTTTTTTACGCACAACACCAATACCAAGTGCAGCTAAAACTGAAAATCCTACTGCGCCAAAAATAGGCTCAAAACCAAGAAAATATCCCAGCCCAACACCTCCAAGAGCTGTATGTGCAATTCCTCCGCCCATCATGAGCATTTTTTTTTCTACAATTATTACTCCAATA
Source organism: Treponemataceae bacterium (assembly GCA_035647695.1). Lineage (GTDB taxonomy): Bacteria > Spirochaetota > Spirochaetia > Treponematales > Treponemataceae > CETP13. The sequence goes on from DASRMY010000067.1 coordinate 11,045, forward strand.
ATTCCACAAACAACGCTAGCAAACAAGCTAGCAATAATAGCATTTTGTATAAATTGGTATTGAAAAATAACACTAAACATCCTGTAAATCTCCATTACAAAGTGTGCAATTATCACCTATTCCATGAGAACACCGATGGGTTGCATCTGAAAGCACCCGATGAGGAACACCATGCGCTACCAAGTCAACTGGGCAACCATACATAGCCTCTACCACTTCTTTTGTAAGCTCAGACGCCCCATGGTATACAAGCGTTCCATTTAAACATGCAAGTTTTTTTATATTTGAAGAAACAGCTGTTAAATCATGTGTAACTAGGACAATTGTTGTGTCTTTATTTAGTTCAGTTAAAATAGAATATATTTTTT
>DASRMY010000068.1:0-2416 GCA_035647695.1 Treponemataceae bacterium
TATATATAGTTATAATCTGGAGGAAATATGAAGTTTCTATTTGACAAAGATGTAATGTATAAAGAAATTGCAATAGCTCAAGAAGTTATAGCAACAAAAAATGCACTTTCTATATTATCAAATGTATTATTAATTGCAGAAAACAATACTCTAACAATTAAAGCAACAGATATAAAAGTAAATTTTGAAACAAAAATTCCTATTGAAATTGAAACAGAAGGAAAAACAACTATCTTTTGTGATAAACTTATGAGCATTTTAACTTCTCTTCCTTCAGGAGAAGTAGAATTTATACAAGATGAAACAAAAATTACTATTAAGCCAATTGCAAAAAAAGTAAAGTTTCAGTTAAAAAGCATGGCAAGCGATAAGTTTCCAGAATTTATAAATACCGATGAAGTAAACTTTATAGAAGTTCCTATTCAGGACTTAAAAGATATGATTACACAGACAATATTTGCTGTTTCAGATGACGAAACACGATATTTTATGAACGGTGTATATTTTGATAAAAAAGATGATGCTTTAATCTTAGTTGCAACTGATGGTAGACGTCTCTCATATATTTCAAAAGCTCTTTATCAAGGAGTACAAGAATTTTCTCCAGCAATTGTACCACCAAAAATTCTAAACATTATTTTAAAACGTGCACCAAATGAAGGTAGTATTTCTCTTGCCTTCGTTGACAATATGATTATTGTAAAATTTGGAAACTATATTTTTACTTCTGTTTTAATTGAAGGGCAGTTTCCAAACTACGAAAGAGTTATACCAGAAAAACAAGATTTCACTTTTGAAGTAGATAAAAAAGACTTAGGCGATGCATTAAAACGTGTTGGACTGCTCGTTGAGCAAAAATCACATAGAGTTTATTTTGCTCTTTCTGATGGCTTGTTAACAATCAGCTCTCAAGAATCGGATATAGGAAGTGCAAAAGAAGAAATTCCCTGTAAATATAGCGGAGAAGATATAACAATGGCCTTTAATTATATTTACATTGAAGAACCTATGAAAGTAATCAATACCGAACGAATACGTTTTGATTTTACTTCTTCTATGAAAGCTGTAACAGTAAAATCTGAACCAGAAAAAGATTTTTTCCACATTGTTATGCCTATGCAAATGGAGTAATTATTTTTGCCCTTTTTATCTTTATCTTTTGTAGATTATAGAAATATAGAAAATGCGAGTATTGATTTATTATCAAAAGAAGTTTTTTTTAAAGGTGATAATGGGCAAGGAAAAACAAATCTTTTAGAAGCCTTATATATTTGCTCCTACGGTTCATCTTTTCGTACAAAAAACGATGTAGAAATTATAAAAAAACCGCATTCTGCCTATAGTATAAAAGCTTTATACAAAGATTCTCATGAAATTACACATTCAATTGTGATAAAATTTGAAAATGGTAAAAAACATATTCTCAAAAACGGAAAAAAAATAACAGACAGAAAAGAGTTGATAAATGCGATTCCTTGCATTGTGTTTTGTCATGAAGATTTAGACTTTGTAACAGGAGAGCCAGAAAAAAGGCGCTTTTTTTTAGACCAGTCCATAAGCTTACACAATAATATCTATGTTGATAGCTTGCGAAAATATAAAAAAATCCTTCGTTCGCGAAATATTGTACTAAAAGAACAAAACTTTGATTTATTGCCTGTTTTTACAGAAAATCTTATACAGATAGGTATGGAAATACGAAAAAAACGAGAAGATATAAGTCTTTTTTTTAACCGCGATTTAAGTTCTTTGTACGAAGAAATAAGCGGTATTTCTGGATTAAGTCTTTCATATCATTCATCGTGGAAAAAAATGAATAAAGACGAAATACAAGCGCACTTAAAGGCTAAAGAAGGAATTGAAAAAAATCTCGGCACAAGTGTTTCAGGTCCACATAGGGATAGAATTATTTTTATAAAAGATGGGGAAAATTTTGTTTTAACTGCATCTACGGGACAAAAACGTTTGTTATCGGTTTTACTGCGTATTTTACAAGCAAAGTATATTTTTGAAGTAAACCATAAAAAACCCATTTTACTTATGGATGATGTATTATTGGAACTGGATCCAGGAAAACGGGAAAAAATAATGCATTTATTGCCTGAGTATGAACAGCTTTTTGCGACATTTTTGCCAGGTGAACCCTATGAAAAATATGTAAAATCTAAAACAAAGGTGTATACTATACAAAAAGGACATTGGGATGAAAGATGATGCAATTTCTAGTATATCCAATATTTTAGCAAAATACATGGACGGCGTAGATTCTGAAATGGTAGAAAATGCTGTCAGTATTCGAAACGTATGGAAAGACATTATTTGCTCTATTCGAGGACCAAAAAAAACAGGTTTTGAAGGAAATATATATTTAGGAGAAAAACTCTATTCGCATACAAAAATAATAGACCTTGTAAAC
>DASRMY010000069.1:0-2073 GCA_035647695.1 Treponemataceae bacterium
GATATGTGTGAATCATTTTTTTTATTACGCTGTCCGATTTTTTTGAAGAAAGAATAGCTACGGGAATTGATTGAAGGCCTGTTTTCCTAAAAATAATGGCCTTTATAAAAGAAAAAACATTATTCATAGTCCAGTATATCAAAAGAGCTGCAGGGGAATTATATAAAAGAAGCAAAAAGGCCAATGACATAATCACCAGCGAGCGATTTTGTTTAAATGAAAATGAGCGTGAATAATAAAAAGCCGATACAAGGTTTATACCGGTCATAACAAAGGGTAACAGATTTATTCCATGCAATAACCCGTCAGGCTGTGCGAGATCCTCCACAATAAAAAATGAAACGCCAGAATACCCTGTATAATGCGACAAAACTTCATACGCTGCAAAAAAGAATGGAATCTGAATCAACAAACCCAATGACGTTTTCAAACTTTGCCAAGGGGTATATCCGTAAATTCGATGAGCAGTCTTTGTAAGATAAAACCGCTTGTTTCCACTATAATGATTCTTAATACTTTCAATGTCGTCAAACATGGTGTTTTTTAAACGTGTTTCGCTGTTTTTCCACGCATCTGCCAACAAATATAAGGGAGCTGTTCCAGCAGTAATACAAAAGCTAACTATAACCAGGGAAATACCATAATTGCCCGTAAGACTCACCGCCTGTTCAAATAACACAAAAATAACAAACGTAAATGGTGTCAATATAAAAGACAGGATAGAGGTCATTGTGCTAATTCTCCTAAAATAGATAAAATACAATTGGCAACTGCTGGACCTGCGTTTCCGTAATTGGCAATCGAGTGGTTGCGAATTTCTTCAATTTTTTTCATATTTACATTACCAGTAGCAATCACCTGAGTAACTTCTTTTGGTAATTCGCTGTTTTTTTTAGGAAACTCCCGTGAAAGGATCCGTGCTGTTTCTACATCCCATAAAGGACCATCTAAATTCTCAGCCTCATAGCCACCCGTTGGAGCTTCCAATGCAGCAAGAATAATTGGTTTTCCAAAAAGAAACGCATAATCAAATAACATACCAGAAAAATCTGTAATAAGTAAATCTGACTCGTTCATCGAAACAAGTCCAGTTATCTTCGTATCAACTTGGAAAAGAGGATTATCACTAAACGAAGAATAGATCTCAGCTAAAATTTCTTTATCAGAAATCAAAGACTGTGGGTGAGGTCTAAAAATAACCCGATAATCTGCAGCAAGCAATTCTCTGATACTTGCTATACCCAAGGTTGAAAGCGAACTTCTTATTCCCCATGACGGTGCATAGAGAACAATAGGATTTTTTTCAGTTTTACTAGGTGCTTGTAATTGTAAAGAATTGAGTTCATCGATCATGTAGTCATAATACGTTAAACCAGCAATCAGAAATCGTTTTTGTGGCAATTTTCTTTTTTCGTCCAGTTCTCTAATTCCCGATTCCTGAAATTTTCCGCATCCAATTATGTCATCATAGAAACACAATGCATATTTTTCATAAAATTCAACTGTTGTTGGCGCATGAAACAAGTGAACATAACGTTCAACATAAGGAGATCTTTTCCACATATATACATCAAGATTAGGTGTAGTCGAAACCACTATGCGAGTTTTAATTCTGTTCATCCAAGCAAGGGTCATCATCTCTGTACCTACGTGTATTACAGAAACAGAATCATGAGTTTTAGCCCATTCGAATGCAGGATCTTTTGGGTCAGGAGTTACATAAGCACATTCAATAAAATGAGTTGCACAATGTTTCATTACAGGCTGAAATACATGCCAATAGTGACCACCTTCGGAATGAAATACAATATCCGGTAATTCATTTGGAACGCGGTGTCTAGATTTTCTTGCAAAAAAGATTTCAATTATTCGGTACCAGAGGTTTCTGAGTGCAAATATAATCGAGGCTGCTACACCAATAATTGCATAAAGCAACAAACTTCCTGTTCCCGGATCAAGATATGCCCAAGCATAAACGGGTGCAAAAAGTAAAAAAATAATATAAAAAAATCTCATTTGAATGATAATACTATTGTTTTAATGCTCATGCAAGTCTTTGCTTTTTGTAAAGAC
>DASRMY010000070.1:0-5268 GCA_035647695.1 Treponemataceae bacterium
AAATAAACATAGGTCATGTGTAACTGTCGTACCAGATAAAACATACACAGAGAAATTAGATAAAACAGAGCAAAAAAACATTTCTTCTATAACCAGTGGTATGAGTAAGGCGGAGAAAAAGGGGTTTATACAAAAAACACGTACTAATCAAAATGTTTTACAAAAAGCAATGCTCGAGCCAGAAAGTTTAGAAAAGCGAACATTAATTCCGCATTTATATTCAAGTCAATTAAAAACCTGTGTAGGTAATATACACACCGACCAGACTAAGGTTGGCGATGTACCACTTTTTATTCATAATCAAGCAACGAATGGAATTGTGTATCTGACTGTTGCTATTCCAGTAGATGTGCTTGATCCAGGTGATTATCAGTATTTAACATTGTATTCTACAATGCTGACAAATACAGGTTTTGCCGGAAAGCCATGGGCTCAAACAGAATCAGAAGCTGCTCGTGTTTTAGGTGGCTTAGGTGCTAAAACCTTCACTGCCTCAATGTTAGAAACTGAAAATGCTAAAAAATTAAAAAAAGGTAAAAACAAGAATCTTTTAGGAAGGGATTGGTTATTCGTAAACATAAAATGTTTACAAGAAAAAACTGAACCTGCACTTGAGATATTATTTGATTGTCTTGATTCTGCTGACTTTAGTGATACAACACGATTAAAAGATATGTTTATAACATTACGTAATAGTTTTGATAATGCTGTTGTACCAGGTGGTAGTCAGTTTGCTTTGTCTAGAACGTGTTGTACAACAACACGGCCAAAAGCAATAAATGAGATATGGAATGGTTTGAGCCAATTGATGTTTCTACATAATGTATCGTTTAAAAATCTTAATAACATAGCAAAACGCTTACAAAGTATACAAAAAAAACTACATTCAGCAGGTATGATTTTTAATATTACAGCTGATGAGACAGGTTTAAAAACTGCCAAGCCCCTTTTAGAAAAAATAGCAAAGCAAAGAAAAGCTCCGGTAGCCTCTAAAACAATATCTGATTGTGAGTTTTATGACCTAACTGCAATTCCATCACAAATAGAACGAAAAAAAAATCGAATAAAAGTACCGTATACACGGTATATTGTGCCCGCTCAGGTAGGTTTTGCAGCGAGTGCTAAAACTGCATCTCCATATGGTAGTAAAGAATCAGTAGGAGAGACATTGCTTGCTCATTGGTTAAGCAATGGTGCCTTGTATGAGCGCATACGTACAGTTGGCGGTGCTTACGGGGCAGGCGCAGGAGTAGATGGAATTGAAAAGATTTTTATGTTTTATACCTATAGAGACCCTGATCCAGATAAATCTATTGTAGTGTTTGAGGATGTTATTAAAGAAGTAGCAAAACTGCAAATTGATAAAACAGAACTTGAACGCCTTATTACGGGGTCGTACAGTAAATTAGTGCAACCGAAGTCACCTGCTGTCAATGGGGCTACTGGGTTTATTCGAATTCTTTATGGTATTACAGATGAAGATAGAGAAAAAAATCTTAAAAGCATACTAGTATCAACGTCTGATGATATTAAAGCGGCTGCAAAAAGGCTTATGGATAATGACAAAGGTATAAAATCTGTCATTATATCAAATAAAAAAAACAGATATACTGGTAAAATTATTAGTTTACCTGTATAATGGTACGAGAAGCTTTTGAATTGTAAGGAAGGTAGGTATGAATAAAAAAACAAAGCAAGTAGCTAAAATTATGAGACAACTTGTTGCTAACATTCAAGGTGCTCCATATCCAGGCGATTTAAGTAATGAATTGTATACAATATGGTACGAACATATTCAAAGAGATGCAATGAGTGCCCTTGAATACATAGATGAAAATTTTCCACATGATATTTCAAAAGACATTGATAAAACAATGGAAAAGGTCTTTTAACTAGTGGCCCGTTCTCATAAAATGCTTCGCAAAAACAAGGCCATGTTGTCGAGAAGACAAAAAAAAAATGGCTATATGTGTTGGTGGCATTCTTTTACTGGCGAACACGCAGTAACGGGAGAAAAAAAATCATTTTTTATTGAGCTTTTTCTTATTAATCCTTCTAGATCACCCAAAAAAATGGTTTTTGGACAATTGTATAGCCAAAAAACTAAGGAACATAGGCCTTCTTATGTAATGGTAAAAGCTGGCGCATGGGGTGAAGATGCCAAGCAAATACATAAATTTTTTCCCATTGCAGATTTACAGCGAACAAAAAAAACATTTGGGTTACGTGTAGGCACTACTCATGTATCTGAAACAGAGCTTGCTGGTTCTGTTGGACTGTCCAATCAGCAAGCAAAATTACATCCTGAGTACATGAGTGATGCGGGTAAAATGTCTTGGAATTTAACCATGAAAAAAAAGTGCCCTTATGACGTAGGGTATAGCTCGTCGTTTCCATGTAGACATCTAAATATATTTGAAATGTACTGGCATGTACAGGGAATAAAAACTGCGTATTCTGGAACTGTTGTCTTAGATGGACAAACTTACAAAGTACGGCCAGAAACATCTTTTGGATATGCCGATAAAAACTGGGGAACCGATTATACAAGTCCGTTACTCTGGTTGTCATCAAATAATCTTATAAGCCAAATTACTGGTAAAAAACTTGCTAATACTTGTTTTGTCATTGGTGGTGGGAGTCCTAAAATTCTTGGTATTCCATTAAAACGAAAGGTGCTTTCGTGCTTTTACTATGAGGGCATAAAATATGATTTTAATTTTACAAAATGGAAAAAGAATTCAAAGGTAACTTTTGAAATAAGAGAAAATGAAGAAGTTGTTCATTGGTTGGTTTCATGTAATAGTAAAAAATATCTTTTAGACGTAGATGTTTACTGTAAAAAATCTGAAATGATTTTAATACAGTATGAAGCTCCTACTGGTGAAAAATTTCATAATCGATTATGGAACGGTGGCACTGGCTACGGCGAAATTAAATTTTTTGCAAAGAAAGGGAAGAACTTAGAACAAATAGAATATGCAAAAGTAGAAAATTGTGGTTGCGAATATGGTGAATATGACCAAAGAGACCTTTGAGATATAAAAGTAGATTATAATGATGTGTATTTCCTAAACTGAAACAATGTGCAGCGTAAGAAATACACGTTTTATTTTAAAAAGAAAGACGGTTACTTATAAGTTAATAATTCAAACGTTCCGTCTGTCTTAGGGTTTGTAGTATAACCATCGTCAGTATACAGCTCGTAAGTAGCCCCTTTGCTGCCAATCAATTCGAATGTATTATAATTAAGCTGATCTGTATTGGTACAAGCGGGTGTTAATGGTATTGTATGGTTTTCTTTAATAAAAAAAACGACTTGGTTTAATGTACATGGTATATAATGATCACCCTTTGTAATTTTTTCTTGTAAAACAATTGTACCATCGTGCCACACTACTTTTGTCATGTTTTCAGGTAGATATACATATCGTCCTTTTGCATTTTGAGTATAGATAGGGGCAATCATAATTTCATTTCCAAGTAAAAGTTGGTCTTCAATATCATGTGTTCTATTGTCTTCTGGGTATTGAAAATTAAGAGGTCGAAACATCATAGTATTGTTTAAAGCTGCTTTCATAAATTCAGAATATAAATATGGTATAAGGCGGTATCGCAATTGTACAATACTCTTAAAATCTTCTGTTTGTTCAAATAAATAAAACTCCTGGTTTCGAGTTCCTAACGCAGCATGGTTTCTAAATAGCGGTGTAAAAATGCTTAATGCGAGCCATCTAAGAAGTATGTCACGTGTAGCATTTGCTCCAAAACCACCTGTATCCGCACCTACGTATAAAAAACCGCACATATTTAGAGACGGCAGCATTTTTAGGTTTAGAAGTATGTGTTGCCACCACGATTGATTGTCACCAGTCCATATACCACCATACCTATGCATACCTATAGAACTAGCTCTGGAAAATAAAAGCAATCTTTTATGTGGTGAAATTTCCTTGAAAGCATCTCCAGCAGCTCGTGTCATATTATATCCATAAAGGTTATGCACTTTGTCATGGCGTATTATTCCTTCGGGTGTATTATGATAAAAACGCTTGTAATCATCCATGCTGTTAGAAATGGTATTAAACAAATCTTTTGCCTCAAAAAATGTTTGGATATTAAGGTTTTTCTTGTCAATTTTTTTAATTTTTGTAAAAACTTCGGCAAGTCCTTCATCGCTATAAAAAATAGCGGGCTCATTCATATCATTCCAAAATCCTTCAATTCCCTCGTCTACTAATACTTTGTATTTTTCGCCAAACCATTGTCTTGCCTTAGGATTTAAAAAATCTGGAAAATGGGTACGCCCTGGCCATACTCCAGCTGCAAAATCTGTCCCATCTTTGCGTTTACAAAAAAAACCACGTTCTTTTCCTTCTTCATAAACGTCATAGCCTTTTTCAATTTTTACACCAGCATCTATAATTGGAACTAGACGAACTCCATCTTTTTTTAGTTCAGATACTAGTTCTTTAAAGTGGGGAAATTTTGTAGTGTCAATGGTAAAATCTTTATAATCGACCATATAATCTATGTCTAGATAAATGGCATCGAGAGGAATATCAGCGTTTTTATAGCCTTCGTACACTCGCCGAATATCTGCTTCTGTCTTATAGCCCCATCTACTTTGACCAAGTCCAAAAGCCCATCTAGGCGGAATATAACTTTGTCCTATTAGTTGTCTAAATTGGGTAACAATATCTATTAGAGCGCTGCTAGAGGTGTCATTTAAAGGTTTGTCTGCTGTTATTTCATATACATCTAGATTAAGATCAGTTACAGTAATATGTAATGTGTTTTGTTTTGTATATCCAATGTCAAATGTTATTTTGCCTGGAAAGTCAAAAAACAAACCAAAGGCAGTTTCGCAACAGTTATTTTGACTACAGGGGGGTGTGTATACAATAATAAAATTATGAGCGCCATATAAAGATTCTTTTTCTTCGGTATGATAAAAGTCATCTGTACACCAACTTTTATATATCCATCCGCGCTTATTTATGCCTCGATTGGCTTCTCCTAAACCGTATACAATATCAGTATCTTTAAGTGTATATGTCCATTCGAAGGTGTTTTTTTCTTTTGTAATGTGGGTAGAACCATGTTTTGGTAAAACATTTTTTTTAGCACTGTTTTCTAGTTTCGCAACAACAGCATCTGTTTTTATCGCTGTTCCAAATTTATACATTTGTATCATAATTTACTCCTTATAAGACTTTTGAAAATATTTTTTTTAATCGCTTGTTGAATGCTTGTGTAGATATTTTT
>DASRMY010000071.1:0-11369 GCA_035647695.1 Treponemataceae bacterium
GATAGCAAAAATTGTGTTGCTTCCAGGAGATCCTCTTAGAGCAAAGTTTATAGCAGAAAACTTTTTAGAAAATGCAGATTGCTATAATACAGTTAGAAATATGTTGGGGTATACTGGAACATACAAGGGTAAAAAAATATCTGTTCAAGGAACAGGGATGGGGCAACCTTCAATATCTATTTATGCTACAGAATTATTTAAGTTTTATGATGTGCAAAAGGCCATTCGTGTTGGAACTTGTGGTGCTATTCATAAAAACACAAAAGTTAGAGATGTTATAATTGCAAGTTCTGCCTGCTCAGACTCAGCTATTCTTAATCAGCGTTTTGGTAGTTTGCATTTTGCGCCTACTGCTGATTGGAGCATGCTTTCGATAGCTAAAACTATAGCAGATAAGATGGGTGTTCAAAACATTGTTGCTCCTGTCGTATCAAGCGATTTATTTTATGATGATAATAAAAACTGGAAACTATGGGCAAAATATGGTGTGCAGGGTGTTGAAATGGAGGCAGCCGAACTTTACACGTTGGCTGCACAGTTTGGACGAAAAGCGCTTGGTATTATGACCGTTTCAGATCATATTGTAACGGGGGAATCAACGACTGCTCTTGAGCGACAAGAATCCTTTAAAGATATGATGGAAATTGCGCTTGAAACAGCGATAGTTGACTAAGCAATAAAATAGTAATAACAACGAAAAACAAAGGAGATTTTTTATGAAACCGACTCTTATGGTTTTAGCAGCAGGAATGGGAAGTCGTTATGGTGGTGTAAAACAAATTGATAGTGTTGGTAGAAACAGCGAAACGCTACTCGATTTTGCAACGTATGATGCAAAACAAAGTGGGTTTGGAAAGGTTGTCTACATTATTAGAAAAGATATTGAAAAAGATTTTAGAGAGCGTTTTTTTGATAGGGTTGGGAGAAATTTTAATGCAGAATATGTATTTCAAGAATCTGATTATCTTTTTACCCCTGAGCAAAAAGCGAAAATTTCTGCAACACGTACAAAACCATGGGGTACAATACATGCTGTTCTTTGCGCTGAAAATGCAGTAAAAGAAAATTTTGCAGTTATAAATGCTGATGATTACTATGGTCGAGAAGCGTATCGTATACAAAACGAACATTTATCAGCACAACCTGCTGATTCAACAGAACATTCTATGGTTGGTTATGTTTTAAAAAATACTATGAGTAAAGAAGGTTCTGTTTCTAGAGGTGTGTGTGAAGTTAAAGATGGTTATTTAAAATCTATGGAAGAACATCTTACAATTTATCATAAGGATAATAAAATTATTTCAGAACGAACTGATGGTGATATCGTTTTTACTGGTAAAGAATGGGTTTCTATGAATCTATTTGGATTTACACAAAAGGCATTTGAAAGCTTTCATGAATACTGGGATACGTTTCTTAGAGAAAATAATACAGCTGAAAAGGCAGAAGCACTCTTACCCGTTGCGGCAAGTGATATTGTGAGAAAAGGAACGGGAAAAATAAAATTTTATTCTTCTTCTGAAAAATGGTTTGGTATGACCTATCCGAGGGATAAGGCAATTGTAAAAGAAGAAATTAGCAAAAAAATTGAGAGTGGGTATTATCCAGAAAAACTTTGGGAGAAATAACGCATGCTGAAAACTATTCCATATGTTTCTAATAAAGTATGGGGGTATGAGCATTGGGTTGTTTCTGCCCATGCAGTTGGACAATCTTTAATAGATACATCTGTAGAATTTATTGGTGGAAAAAAAATCAATACAATTGTTGGTGATGATTATCCTGTTATTGTAAAAATTATTAAAACTAACAATAATTTATCTGTTCAGGTACATCCAGATGATACCTATGCAAAACAGGTAGAAAAAACCAATGGCAAAACAGAATGTTGGTATATTCTTAATGCTGAGCCAAAAGCGCGTCTTGTATGTGGCCTTAATAAAGATTATACAAAAGAAGATTTGCAAAAGGCTATACAAACTAATACCATAGAATCTTTTTTACGCTATATTCCTGTGTCAAAGGGAGATTTTCTTTTTATACCTGCAGGGACGGTACATGCTATACTAGGTGGCATACGGCTTTTAGAAATACACCAAGCAAGTGACCTATCGTATAGATTGTATGATTGGGGAAGGTCTCGTGAATTGCATATTAATAAAGCTTTAGATGTTGTTAAAAACGCAGCTCCTGAACCAGTTGCTCGGTTTTCAGGAGCTTTTAATTGCCCCTATTTTAAAGTAGAAAAGGTTGATATAGAAGCAGGTGCAAAAATTGTTTTTACTGAGGCACTTCAGGATGAACAGGGCAATAAAAATGAAACCCCAGCTGGTAAGACAGGGTGGGTTAGTTTTTTTGTTATTTCTGGTACTGCCAACTTAGAATCTAATTCTGGCGAATCATTAACTGTAAAAATAAATGATACAGTAATGGTTCGTGTTAGCGAAATAATATCTGTTATAAAGGCTAATAATTTTTCAATAATGAAAATAATGTAGTATAGTACAAATACCTGCAAGGTTGCCCCTATTTGGCTTCATGTTTTGTGAAAACGTGATATGTGTGAGTTTAAATGTTCACAAAATTTAAATAAATCAGCACGTTTTTTCTTTTATTGTATTTTTGTTAATAACGAATACCCTATAGCATTCTTGGGGTTTTGCACATTAAAATTGTCTGCAATAGTAGCTCCTATAACGGCAAAAGAGCTTGCTTCTTCAAGAAAACCTGAACCTTTTAATGAAGGGGAGTATGCTATAAAAGGTACTTTTTCGCGAGTGTGGTCTGTTCCAGGTGCTGTTGGATCATTGCCATGGTCAGCAGTTAAAATAAGCAAATCGTCATCGTTTAATACTTCCAAAAGCTCAGCTAGTTTTACGTCAAATTTTTCAATTTCTTGTGCATAGCCTTCTGGGTTTCGGCGATGCCCCCATAATGCGTCAAAGTCAACAAGGTTTGTAAAGCATAACCCTGTAAAATTTCTTTTTGCAATTTCGATTGTTTGTTCCATGCCTCCTACGGAGCTTTTAGATGTATTGCTTTCAGTAATGCCTTCACCGACAAAAATATCGTTTATTTTACCAACCGAGATAACATAAAAGCCAGCGTCTTTTAAAACATTTAATGTTGTTTTATGTGGTGGTTTTAATGCTAGATCATAGCGGTTTGCCGTTCTTCTAAATTCTCCGCGCTTTTTGCCAATATACGGGCGTGCTATAACACGTCCTACACGCCATTCATCTTTCATAGTTATTTCTCGAGCAATATGGCAACATCTATATAATTCATCAAGTCCCATAATATCTTCGTTACCACATATTTGTAGTACTGAATCAGCAGACGTGTAAACTATCATTTTTTTTCCATTAGATGTAATTTCTTTTTCTGCAAGTTCTTCTAAAATCTCTGTACCAGAAGCAGCCTTATTGCCAATAACAATATGGCCTGTTTTTTCTTCTAATTTTTTAATTAATTCAGGTGGAAAACCGTTTTCGGTAAAAGTTATAAAAGGTTTTGTTGTATGAATACCCATCATTTCCCAATGACCAGTCATTGTATCTTTGCCATTACTCATTTCTCGTAGTGCACAGTAATAGCCTTTTGGGTTTGTAATTGCTGGTACTTGTACTAATGGTTTTAAATTTGCTAATCCAAGTTTTTGTAAGGTTGGTATTATAAACTTTTTGTCCCCTCTAAACGCAGATATATGACCTAATGTATCTGCGTTTTTATCACCAAATTTTTCAGCGTCCGGCATTGCCCCAATTCCTAAAGAATCAATTACTATTACAAATATTCTTTTGTATTTCACAGAGGTTTCCTCATGAGAGTTTATTGTTCTGCGTCCGATTTTATAAGGTTCCGTATTGATTGAATAGCGATGCTAACTGCGGATTCGGTATCGTGTATAAGAGGGTTTTCTAAACCTATTTTTTCGCGTTCTTGGTTAGCTACAACAAGAAACGTTGCTCCTGCTCTTACTTTTAAGTATGAGGCGACTATAAAAAGAGCAGCACTTTCCATTTCGCTACAAAGGCACCCAAGTCGGCACCATGCATGCCATTTGTTTTCAAGTTTGTAGTTTACTGGCATAAGGTGTGGTTCATGTTGACCGTAAAAGGAGTCTTTGCAGTGAGCTACACCAGTGTGAAAGGTGTAACCGCTATTTGTTGCTGCAGCTACAATTGCATTTGTTACATCAAGGTTTGCAACGGCAGGAAATTCTATGGGAGCATACTCAAGCGTCGTTCCTTCTGCGCGTATAGCACTGGTTGCAATTACAATATCACCGCTTTTTACTCCTTTTTGCATGCCTCCGCATGTGCCAATTCTAACAAAGGTATCAGCACCACATCTTACAAGCTCTTCTACCGCAATAGCGGTTGATGGACCGCCTATACCATGAGATGTAACACTAACCGTAACCCCATCAAGTGTGCCTGTGTAGGTTGTGTATTCACGGCTGTCGGCAATAAGCACTGGGTTGTCAAAATGTTTTGCAATTTTTGCACATCGTTTAGGGTCACCAGGCATAATAACATAACGGCCTATATCACCAGGTTTTATCTGCAAATGATATTGTATATTGTTTTCTGAGTATGTCATGTGCAAGGCTCCTTAATGCAAGACTAAATGTTAAATTTAATTTCTTTACCTGCATAATATTCAGTACGTAATTGGTTTACATGTTCATCTTCAAGATAATTATCAAACGGCATCATTCTGTCAATAACTTCTTTGGGAGTTATTTCAATAATTCTATTTGCTATTGTTTTCACGAATTCTTGATCATGACTGTTAAATAGGACGACTCCTGGGAAATTAATTAATGCCTCATTTAAAGCTTCAATACTCTCAAGATCAAGGTGATTTGTTGGCTCATCAAGTATAAGTACATTTGCCCCGCTTAGCATAAGCTTACTGAGCATACATCTAACTTTTTCACCACCAGAAAGAATTTTTACCTTTTTAAGAGAGTCATCTCCACTAAAAAGCATACGACCTAAAAATCCTCGTACATAGGCATCATCTTGTTCTTCCGAATATTGGCGTAACCACTCAGTGATGTTTAAGTTATTGTCAAAAAACTCTGTGTTATCAATTGGCATATAAGATTTTGTACACGTTTGTCCCCAATAAATATCACCCGAATCTGCTTTTATAGTATCTGTAATAATATCAAAAAAAACTGACTTTGCCTTATGTTCAACCCCAACAAAGGCTATTTTATCTTTAGGATTTATATTTATGCTTAAGTCGTCCAGTATTTTTATTCCTTCTGATTCGTAGCAAATATGCTCTACACGTAATACATTATTACCAATAGAACGATTTGGCTTAAAATGCACGTATGGAAATTTACGAGACGTAATAGGTAGTTCTTCAAGAGCTAATTCATCATATACTTTTTTTCGGCTTGTGGCTTGTTTTGATTTTGCTGCATTTGAAGAAAACCTCTGTATAAATTCACGCAAATCTTTCATTTTATCTTCACGCCTTTTAGCTTGGTCTTTTGCTTGGCGTTGTAACATTTGACTAACCTGATACCAAAAGTCATAATTACCAGTAAACTGGGTAATTTTCCCATAGTCTATATCACAAATATATGTACAAACAGCATTTAAAAAGTGTCTGTCATGACTGACAACAATAACTGTATGTGGATAGTTCATAAGAAAGTCTTCTAACCATGCAATTGATTGAATATCTAAACCATTTGTTGGTTCGTCTAAAAGCAGTATTTCAGGCTCGCCAAATATTGCTTGTGCTAATAATACACGGATTTTTTGGCTTTCATCAAGATCACTCATCATTCGATCGTGAAATTCTTCATTGAGACCTAAGCCTGAAAGCATTTTTTCTATTTGGTTTTCTGATTCCCACCCATTTAGTTCAGAAAATTCTGCTTCTAATTCAGCGGCTTTTATACCATCTTCTTCTGAAAAATCGTCTTTATCGTATATTTCTTCACGATCTTTGTAACATTGGTATAATTTGGGATATCCCATCAATACAGTGTTTTTAACATTGTATTTGTCAAATGCAAAGTGGTCTTGACTAAGTATTGCTAAACGTTCGCCTGGCGTAATAATTACTTGACCTGAATCATGCTCTAGCTCTCCTGAAAGAATTTTTAAAAAGGTAGACTTTCCTGCTCCATTTGCACCAATTAGGCCATAACAGTTACCAGGAGTAAATTTCAAATTAACATCTTTAAAAAGAACACGATCTCCAAATTTTAAACTTATATTGCTTGCTGTAATCATGGGGCTAATATATAGAAAAAAAGCATATGGGGCAAGCTTTATCTAAAAAAACTCTCAAGCAAAAGCGAAAATGACCTGCTATTATAAATTTACATAGTCATAATCCCTTGCGATATTAAGCAACAGCGCTTTCGATTGACTCTTTTTACTGAAGTCTGAAAAAAAGACTTGACAAAAATTGAGGGGGGGTAAACTAATTATATTATAAAACAATTTTTTTTAAAAAAAAAGTAGGCAATAGTTTGAAAGTTTTATTTATTACCTCTGAACATCCTTCACGGATGTTTGGCGGACTTGGAACCTTTACCAGAGAGTTTACACACGAATTAAAAAAACATGCTGAAGTTAAAGTCGTTTTCTTTAATATAGGAAACGATACGCCGCCGGAAGCAGATCATATTGTGGATCTTGTATTAACTACAAGATTTGCTTTTGAAGCCTTTTCACTTGAGGCTCGCATTTTAGAAAATGCTGCAAGTTTTCGGGCACAATTAGATCCAATTATTAATGATTTTAATCCTGATATTATTCACTGTAATGATCGACAAACGTATTTGCCGTTTCGATTTAACAAAAACGTATTTTATTCTTCACATTTACTTTATTGTGATATGCTTTCAATGCAAGCTTTAGATGATGTATATTTTCAAGAGTTTAAAATTGAACGCTGTGCTTTATCCTGTTCAGTATCAGTTGCGGTGTATTCTTCTTTTGCAGCGAAACGAGTAAGTAAATTACTTCCATATGCTTGTTCTCCAATTATCTTGCCATTGGGTTTAATCCTATTCGTTTTGTCTCTCATAAAGATCCAGACACGTTGCGTGTTGCTTTTTTTGGTCGTTTTGAGAATATGCAAAAGGGAGTGGTGCATTTTATTAATGCGGTAAATATGTTGGGGGCTGTTTTTTTTAGTCGCCATAATGTTGAATTAAGTCTTTATGGTAAAGGTTCTTTTGGATCTGAAATAGATGTTTCTCTCTTTACAAACATTGCTTTTTTACAGGGAGATGATTTGATTCAAGCTTATGCAAAAACGGATGTTGTTGTGATGCCAAGCCGTTATGAACCTTTTGGCTTGGTCGGATTAGAAGCTATGGCTGCTGGTTGTTTATTATTGGCTACAGCTGGTCAGGGTATGGACGAGTACGCTATTGGCGGGAAGACATGTGTTACAATACCGAGTGATGAACGTGGCATCGCTTCAATATTAGAGCTGGTAATTTGCAATTTTAAAGATTACAAACCAATAGCAGCAGCAGGTCGAGAAGCTGTTCAAATTTGGACTTGGGAGAGATCTGTTTTTGCTCACATGAAGGTTTATCAGCAAATTATACATGGAAATCACTTAAAATTATCTGCAGCGTATCGAAGTGAATTAACGAATGTAAATAGTGTTTTTAAAAGTGATGATATAGAAATTCGTGTTAAAGAGCTTGCAAAAATTCGTTTTCTTCAGATGAAAATCTCTGTCAGTTTAACAAATTTCAGGATGCTTTATATCACAGTAGGTTCATTGGACGATATTAAAAAAACACAAAAAAGTTTAACTATCTCGGTTACAGAAAAAGATGATATTGGGATGAATCCTCGTCTTGAATGTCTTTTTTACGATGATGAGCAATTTGAATGTGTGTGTGTGATTGGTGCTTGGGAAAGTGTTTTTAATCCAAAATTTGCACTCAATGAATTATTTCGAATTGTATCAAAACGGGTTATAATTGTGTATAGGGTCGGAACACGATTTTCCTGGCAAACGATTATGATGGAAGGTGTTCAAGATTGGTCTGATCTTCAAGGAAAGGATGATTTAATATGGGAGTTAGTTTCAGATAATCAACATAGGTTGTTTTCTGATTCTGAGTATAAGTATGTCGAATGGTTGAAAAAAGGAGTCTGATTGTGAAAATGTTTTTAAACGAATTTAAGGAACTGAGCATGGAGGAGTTACTCTCGGTGAATGGAGGGTATACCAATACATCTTCAAGTTCTCATAGTAAAGTCCCGGCGGGTTATAGTCCTACAACTGGTTGGTATTCTGACGCTGATCAAAATAAAGCTGCAATGTCTCATAGTAAGGTGCCCGAAGGGTACAGCCCTACAACTGGCTGGCTTCCAGGTTGGGGTCCTGATGGCTATACTGATCCTAATCAAAAAAAAGCTACAGAGCCTGCAGCTTCGAATGTTCCTGCTTCGGAAAAGGAATCTTCTCGAGTAAATCCACTAGGTAGTACTGCTTCCGTGACTGGTGGGTTTGGTTCATCCTATGATGCAAATAAAGATGGTATTCTAGATTTACATACAGGGGTTGATATGGTTTCTAAAACACGGGAGGTGAGTTCTACACGAAGGGGTGTCGTATTGTATTCTGGTGTACATCCAGATGGCAAAGGAGTAGCAACTGGTACGCTGGTTATTATTCAATATAATGATGGAAATTACGGTCTTTATGGGCATATGGATCCAAATGATTTAAAAGTTGCTGCAGGAGATTCTGTGGCAGCTGGCTCATCACTAGGAAAATATTATAATGGTGCAATGGGTATGTCAACAGGTGGTCATTTACATTACTCTGAATTCTCTGGTTCATTGTCTACTACTGGGGATGACTTAGCAAGGCAATTTAATCGGACAGGATATTTTTATAGTGGCACAGGGGATCCAACAGGTGCTACATTATGGAATGGTTTGACAGTTGCTAAACCAAATTTTTAAGGAGTAACAGAATGAAAAAGATACTTTTTGTTTCGTTGTTTTTAGGATTGGGGGTTCTTCTTTTTGCAAATGATCTTATGATCAATATTTCAAGAACAATAGGATCAACATATAAAGAAGTACAACAGAATTTTGGGAAGCCATTAAAAGAATCTTCTATAATAATGCCGGATGGACAATTAACGCGGTTTTTATTCTATCCTGGAATTCAAGTGCATATAGGATTACTTAACGGAAAAGAATATCTTTCAAAGGTTGTTATCTTTGATCCATCTATTCAGTTAATTGAGGGAATATCAGTTGGCGTAAATTTACAATCGAATATTGGATTAATTGGAACTGATTTTGGAAATTCACCTAGTTCTTTCCTGTTTGTCTTTGAAAGATATGGGCTGAGCAATCCGTATAGATTAGTTCTTTATACGGATATTTCTGGAATGATTATTAGAATTGAAATTGAAAACGCTATGTATTGGTATGGATAAGTGCGTGTTTGTTTTAAATAAAGGTCAGCATCAATACATATCGTTATCATACGAAATGTTTGTAACTGTTGCGCTTTTTTTCTCCTTGCACCTTTTACCTCAGTTTTAATTCTTTGAATCTAGCTGAGTGTTTAGTGCATAGTTAAATTCCACAAGGATGGAAAGTTAGTTAGTGAATCTGCTCTTGAGCGACGTTTAAACCCGTCCGGCTTCCTTGAGTTTGAGCAAATTACTGATGCTAAAGGCGGGGTAACAACCCGTACTGCTGAAATCATTGAAGCAAAGGAATAATGTAAGAGAATGTGGCGTGGAGTTGTATTACAACATGATGAAACTGACTGTGCTGCTGCTTGTTTGGCTACAATTGCCAAACACTATGGAAAGACGGTCGCAAGTAATAGAATCCGCATTCTTTCAGGTACCGATAAAATGGGTACTTCGGGATTAGGAATTGTTCGTGGTGCAGAGGCACTGGGGTTTTCTTGTAAAGGTGTAATGAGTCCAGAGAAAACCCTTCATCACGACATTCCTTTTCCTATAATTGCACATATTAAACAGGATGTAATGGATCATTATGTCGTAGTATATAAAACTGGGAAAAAAGTACTGGTAGCAGACCCGGCTTATGGAATAACAAAAATGTCACTGTCCAGTTTTCAAGAAAATTGGACAGGCGTGTTTTTTTTATTAATGCCTAATACAGGATTTGAACAAACTAAAGAAACGAAAGGTCTCTTTTCTCGGTTTAAATATTTATTAAAGCCACATAAAAAAATTTTAATAGAAGTTGCTGTTGCGAGTATTGTGTTAAGTTTTTTGGGAATTGCAACAGCTTTTTATTTTCGTTTTTTGATAGATGAAGTTCTTTTTTCCGGATTAGAGCAAACCCTTACCGTTTTTTCTCTCGGGTTTTTTGTGGTCATTATTTTTCAAGTTTTAATTGGGTTTTCTCGAAATCAGCTAATGCTGTACATGAGTAATAAGGTTGATGCGGTATTGTTGTTTGAATATTTTGATCATGTACTCCATCTCCCAATGGATTTTTTTTCTACTCGCAAAACAGGAGAGATTTTGTCGAGAATTGGCGACACTGTTACAATACGTCAAGCTATTTCATCAACAACATTAACGGTAGTTTTGGACTCTCTAATGTTAGTGATCGGCGGGGTCTTTTTATTTGCTTTTGGATCCAGTCTGTTAGTAGTTGCAATGATTCCCGTCTTACTATCTGCTATACTTGTGTGGTTGTTTGCTAAACCGTATAAAGAAAGATTAAAGCAAAAAGCAATTATTGATGCCGAAAAACATTCGACTTTGGTTGAAAGCATTAATGGTATTGCAACTATTAAAGCTCTATCGACAGAAAAAAAAGCCTTCGAGAGGGCTGAAGTTCGAATTGTTGATTCCATAAATAGAGGTATAAAATTAGGTACTTTATCAAATTTTCAAAGCAGCCTACAGACTTTTTTATCTCAAACAGGGACATTAGCAATTTATTGGATAGGTAGTTTGCATATTTTTGACGGTTCCATGTCTTTAGGTCAGTTAATATCGTTTGTGACGCTCTCTGGATACTTTCTTGGTCCCTTTGGGCGGCTCTTAACCTTACAACCTGCATTACAAGAGGCTTTTGTAGCTTCTGATCGTCTAAGTGAAATTCTTGATATTCCCCAAGAAGATGAAGTCGATTCAGGTGTAATAGAACCAACTGATTTCGAGGGACGAATTGAAGTATCGAACATGGCTTTTTCTTATGGAACAAGAGGAAGAACCTTAAGCGATATTTCGATGTCCATTGGAGCAGGACAAAAAGTAGCCTTTGTTGGTTCTTCAGGTTCTGGTAAAACTACTATGACAAAAATAATGATGAAGTATTACAGCTGGGATGAAGGTGATATTACTATTG
>DASRMY010000072.1:0-2890 GCA_035647695.1 Treponemataceae bacterium
GCTATAGTATGGTTAGTGCTGGTGGTGTTCACATAGAGCCTATTGCTTTATATTCTAAAAAAGTATCATCTATAGAAGATATTGCTCATGGTAGCTCTATTGCAATTCCCAATGACCCCACTAACGAAGGGAGAGCATTGCTTTTATTGCAGTCAGCTGGACTTATTGCCTTAAAATCTGATGCTGGTTTAGAAGCAACACCTTTTGATATTGTAGAAAACCCTAAAGAACTTACTTTTACAGAAATAGAAGCTGCCTCATTACCTCGTGTTCTTGATGATGTTGGTGCGGCAGTAATAAATGGTAATTATGCAATACCTGCAGGGTTAACAGCTACAAAAGATGGTTTGTTTGTTGAAGGGGCAGATTCGCCCTATGTTAATATTGTTTCAGTAAAAGAGGGTTATGAAAATGATCCAAAAATACGTGCATTGCTTGATGCTTTGCAAAGTAAAGAAATATTAGCCTGGATAGCTGAACGATATCCCAATGGGGAAGTTGTAAAAGCTTTTTAATTGCCTTGTAAAAATAATTTGAGCAGGGAGATTAATAAATATAGTTTTTTATATATTGAAACTCCCTGCTTTTTTATTGGCTGGTCTGCAAACCTAGCTAATTCCTTCCAATTTATAATCAACTCGGGACGTTTTTTTTCATAGTCTTCAAGCAATGCTTTAATATTTCGAGCATATTCAATAATATCCTGTACTGCCTCTGTTAATAATTCAAGAGCTTTTTTGTTTGCATCGGTAATAATATTATTAGCAATTTTTCTTGCCTCTTTATCTCTGTCAGCACGCATGCAATAATTTTTTAACTTTGTACCTAGTTCTTCTTCTTCAGAAAGTGATATATCAAAGTCTGATATTTGCGTGGAAATATTTAGCAAGTTATGATATGCATCTGACATTGGGGAAGCAAGTGTGGCCGAAACCCATTTACCTCTTATAAGAACAAGATCTGAAAATTCGCGTATATCTTTTTTAAAATATTCAATCAAAAATGCTTTTAAATAATTTAAGGGTTGATAATGTTCATAATGACTGACATTGTGTTTTGAAAAATTAACATTGGCACTTTGCGTATAGTGTTTTAACATAACAACAACGCCTGAGCCAAAAACTTGTTGTAATAAATCATCAGTTTTTGCTAGTTTTTGCTTTTTAGCAATTTTTTCTATTATTTCACGTACTTGTTTTTTTGTTTTTTCTAGTTCTGACTCAATTATATGTTCATCGTATGAAGTTATAATTGTTTTGTATCGAGGATCTTCCATTGAGATTTGTATAACCATTTCAAAAATCCCTTGGTCACGCAAAGCAATAAGTCTTCGTGTTAGTTTATTCCATTGATTTATTGCAATTGCATCTAGCCTTCTATAATCTTTTAAAAATGTAAAAACATCTGTCCAATCATCCTCAAGAGGCATGCTCCATGCAATAGATGTAAAGTTTTGTAAATCTTCTACAATATATTCACCACGAATAGATTCAAATTTAGGTTTATAGGTAAAATTACGCTCTGTTATGTTAGGATCATATTTTCTAAGCAAAAAATAATAATCAAATTTACAAAACTCCATAAAATAAATAAGCTTATTGTACATGCTGTCAATTTTTTCAATTTTATCAGTATCAAATTCAGCCATATACGCGGAAAGGGTTTCTTGGGCAAAAGCTTTTAATTTTTTTATAGGCATTTTTTTTGCTTGCTGAAAGATGTTTTCTTCTTCTAGTTGGCTGGCAAGTTTTCTTTGTGTTTCAGTTAATTGACTTTGAATTATAAGATTCTTATAAACAGAAGGATTAGGATTGTTTTGAAAAGACGCCTGAGCTGGGGAGACTAATTTGTAAATTGTATAAAATAATTTTGCCAAATCTGGAAGAGCAATGTTACCGTTGGTTTTATAAAATTTAAACTTTGAACGATTTAATTGTTTTGCTATTGCTTTAAGCATTCGTTTTTTATCTGCTTCGGGGTCGTTCCGATTAAAAAGAGACATTATTTTGTCAAAAAAATTTATTTGTGCCATGCTAAATATTCTATCTAAAATTACTAATAAGTCAAGCTAAAGTCCCCATGGTAAATAATATTTACGTTTTAACAATCTGCTCAACAAGAGAAAGGGCTTTAGTTGGACATGCTTTTATGCAATCGTCGCATGAGGTGCATTTTTCATAGTTTACAATCGGTATCCCATTAATAAGATGAATAGCGTCATATTCACAAACCCGTTCACATTTACCACATTTAATACAAGCTGTTTTACATTGTTTTAAAAGGACTCTTTTAACAGGGTTTCTATTAACACAAAGGGTTATAGCTCCTTTACGTTCTTGTGGGACTAAAATCATTATATCTTGGGGACAAGCTGTTACACACATCCCACAACCAGTACATGTATTATAATTTACTATAGGTAATCCATCTTCTCCTATGTGCAACGAATCAAAAGAGCACACATCAACACAGTCACCGAATCCCATGCAACCATAAGAACAGAGTTTTGTTCCATAAATACCTATTGTTTTTGCAGCACTACAGGTTTGCACACCTAAATACATTCCTTTATCTTGTGCCTTTGTTTTACTTCCTTGGCATGTTCGCAATGCTACCATTTTTTGAGACTCAGCATTTATTCCAAGAACCGTAGCTATTTGAGTTGTGACATCAGGTCCACCAGCCGAGCATCCGCTAACAGGAGCTTCCCCTGCTGCAACGGCAGCAGCAAAGGCATCACACCCGGGATATCCACAAGCGCCACAGTTTGCACCAGGTAGAACGCCCACTATTTTTGCAATTTTTTTATTTACTGGAACATAAAAGATTTTTTTAAAAACACCAAGAAGAATTCCTAAAACAAATGCAATGACAAATGATACAATAAAAG
>DASRMY010000073.1:0-3066 GCA_035647695.1 Treponemataceae bacterium
GAATAGGTGTGTAAATAAACACGACATAATTAAGCTATAAAAAAAGCAAAAGAAGATATCTCAAAATTTGGTACTATACCACACGACCAAATTGATTGGAACTGAAAAAGCTTATTCAGTTATCTCATCAAAAACCGTTCAGCTCTTATTACCTTGCTTCTAAAGCTGTATCTATCTTAATAATGTATTCAAGGTTTAACATACGAACACTCGCTCCAAGCGCCCACTCAATCTACTTAGTAGCTCATTGGTTATCGTTCCAGCGTTTTCCGCCATCTGTTCAGCTTTAATTTCTTCGGCACCGTCCTTACCAATCAAAGTAGCAATATCACCCCTTTTTATGTCTGGAATATCAGTAACGTCGACTATTAGCTGATCCATGCAAATCCGCCCAATAATCGGTACACGACAACCTCTAATTAAAACATGGTTGTTTGCCGTAGATAGGCTACGCGGGACACCATCAGCATAACCAATGGAAACAATAGCGATTTTCATTGTTTTCTGTGCGATGAAGTTTCGCCCATAACCAATACTTTCACCAGCTGCAATCGTTCTGACAAGGCAAATCTTCGACTTTAGGGCTAAAACAGGACGTAAGTCCAATGAACGTTTTGTATCCGCATCTGGTGAACTGAAAACACCATATAAAGCTATGCCAATCCGAACATAATCACATCGCAGGTTGGGATAATTTAAAACTCCATAGCTGCTTTGTATATGTATTTTGGGGATTTGAATATTTCTTTGCTTTAGTGCGGCAAGAAGTTCACAGAAACACTGAATTTGCTGGTTTGTAAAAGCAATATCCGACTCTTTATTACTATCTGACACGCATAGGTGCGTAAAAATACCTGTAATATTTAAATTCTTATATTCAAACATGGATGCGATTTCTGGTTCATGCTGATAATTTTCACCCAGTCTGTTCATGCCTGTATTCACTTTAATATGTACTTTTATCAACTTTCCAGAGCCGTTCAGTTCTTCTGCATGCTCTATATCTGCAATTGTTTGCGATAAACGATAGTGGTGAAGCTCAGCAGCTCTTGTGGGCGTAGTGTAGCCTAATATGAGAATTTCACCCTCTATTCCTTCATCTCGTAAATGTATAGCTTCGTCTATCGTAGCAACAGCAAAGGCTTCAATACCATTGTGGTTAAGTTCAACTGCAATTGGAACATCACCATGCCCATAGGCGTTGGCTTTCACTACCGCCATCACATTGCATCCGTCTGGAAGCACTTGCTGTATAACCTTTACGTTATGACGAAGATTCGTTAAATTGTTCTCAGCCCACGCTCGTTCATAGCTGCCAATATCACGTCTCTTACTATTGCTATTCCCTGCACCTCTGTTCCGAATAAAGTTAGTTTTACAATATCCATCATTTAACCTGTTTTGACTGGAGAAGTGGGCACTGTCCTCGTTATCACTGCCCGAAACAGCACTACCTTCATCATCTCTGCCAGTACAATTGCTTTTACGGCTTTTACGTGCTTTATGACAACGTTTTGTGTTAAAAAGTTCAACAAATATAGTGGCAACAACAAGAGAAACAACAGCGACGGCAAAAAAATGAATGATACTATTATCAATCAGTAGCTCTTGCAGCCCTACTAATTTCGCCAAAGCACGAACTGCTACGATAGCCGCCGGATGAATCAAGTAAATGACCATGGATAGGTTTCGTAACTTTTTATGACCTTCCCCTTTGGGAAAATAGTAAGAAAAGCAGTCCTCGTTTGAGTTGTTTCGTATCTTTCTACCACTTTTCCCTTCCCATAAAAGCAAACTCTGAAACAGAAAATACATGCAGGGCAAAAGCATAAAATACATGCAATCACGCCTTTGTACATTGAAATGGTGAAGCAATAGGGCTTCTGTAAGCATGAGTGAAAAGGATACCACAAGCCCAGTAAGACTTGCTTTTAGTGGCATCCTTTTTGTATGCCTTGAAACGAGTGCACCCAACATGAAAAAAATGGGGGCAAAAAACAGACCGTTTCGAGTGTTATCGGAAAACAAAAACAAGCCCTGATAGATGTCTTTCAGAAAGGGGGTGTTTTCAGAAATACCGTAATAGCTGTCACCAAACAAACCAATGATGTATAAAAAAAGACAAATTATGAAGGCTTGTCCTGTTTTCATTTTTTTGAGTAGTAGGAATACAATGCAGGCTCCAACAATGGCTGCTGGTAGATACCATAAATGGTAAAACGTACCGTCAAAAAAAATATCCTTTAAAAAATTGGGCAAATACGTCCATTCTTTCACACTTCCCGCGTAAATATTCAGCGGCAGATAAAACAAGGTTGCAAAAAAATACAGAACGGCTGTCTTTTTAATAAAATTAGAGAGCTTACGAAAAACTACATCCTTATCAAAACTCTGCTTGCCTTCCTGCGATTTCGAAAACAGAAAAAATCCCGAAGTCATAAAAAAGAAAGGAACCGCAATACGAGCAATCACCCTCGTCAAAATAAAATCCGCTGTTTCGCTAATATCTGTCAATGGTGAAGTATGGATTGCGACCACAAGAAAAGCCGCTATTATTCTAAAATAATCAATACCAACGTATTCTTTTTCCTTTGTCATAACTAATCCCTCCACAACGTCACCACAACACCATCCACATTATTACCAGACACTTGGAAGGGTATGCCGTTGGGAATCTCAATAACGGTTTCGGTTTTGCTCTCACTCTCTTTTTCGCTTTCATTTTGAATGGGCACATAGAAAATCTCATAATTGTGCCAATTAACTTCTAATCTCAAGTGATTACGCTGATAAGAAAACTGTTTAAGATAATCTGTATATTCCTCCAATGTTAAATCATTTCTTTTCATCACTTCTGAATGCGGATACCCTACATAACGGAAATGCCATGGCTCATGGGCAATACTTGTAATATGTTCACGCCCAGCTGGATAACGTTCTATAAAACCATACTGTGCACAGATGTCACGGAAATGTCCGCAAATGCCTGCGTACGGAAAACTTGGACGAATAAAATCTATTGTGTCACTATATTTTGCAAGGTCTACAGCAAACCCAGTTTGATGC
>DASRMY010000074.1:0-24440 GCA_035647695.1 Treponemataceae bacterium
GTACCACATAGTTTTGATGCAATAGCAGCAGCATATCCACATCCAGAACCTATTTCTAATATCTTATTTCCTGGTTGTATATTAAGTTTATCAAGAATAAATGCGACCATACTTGGTTGCGAACACGTTTGATTATAACCAATAGCTACTGGCTTATCTAAATATGCATATTGTCGAACATTTTCAGGAAGAAAATCCGCCCGGTCAACTTCTAACATTTTTTCTAACACGCGCTCATTTCTTTTAGTTTCATCTAAATAATGACAAGCTCTTTTTCTGATTAAATCAATCAATGTAGTATTTGATTTTACCATAACAACCTCCCAAATTGGTTCGACACCCGTATATATTTGTATCTACTATGCACGACGAGTCAATCCATATTTCTCTGCCATCCGTATGGCCTTCTGATACTCTTCAGCAGAAATTACGGCGTCAAGCTCAGGAAACTGACGAGCCGTGCCTGACACTCTATACTGGTCCATGATGTTTATATAGCAATCAACCGATATTTCTTCGGCCAAAAACTTTAGAATAGCATCAGTTTCTGCCTCACCGCCCGGCATCAGCAGATGCCGGACTATGAGTCCTTGTTCTGCTTCGCCTCGTGTATTTATCTTAAGATCTCCCACCTGCCGCTGCATCTCTTTGAGGGCCATTCGAGCTATTTTAGGATAATCCTCTGCGTCAGCATACCTCTTAGCTGAATCTGCAGACCAAAACTTAAAGTCAGGCATATAGATATCAACTATGCCGTCCAATAGTTGCAGAGTAGGAACACTGTCATATCCACTGCTGTTATACACAATTGGCACTCTAAGACCCTTTTCTACTGCATGAGGGAGTGCGGCAAGAATTTGCGGTACTATGTGACCCGGGGTAACCAGGTTGATATTATTGCAACCCTGCTCCTGCAAATTTACCATCAACCTGGCAAGCTGCATCTCATCAACTGCAAAACAGTCCGAATTTTCAGCATGGCTAATATCATAATTCTGGCAAAAAACGCAGAGGAGACTGCAGCCACAGAAAAAGATGGTTCCCGAACCACGCTTGCCCACCAGCACAGCCTCCTCCCCAAAATGGGGGCCATAGCTGCAAACATTTGCGGGAGCTCCTGTACTACACAGACCATGCCCGCCAGATAGACGCTTCGCATTACAACTACGTGGACATGCAATACAATTTTTTAACAATCGTCGACTCTCAACAATCCTTTGAGACAGAAGGCCTGTTTGTGCAGCTTCCAGATAAGAACTTACCATACATATACCTCCATGAGAACCAAATACATAGCTCCATAGTATTACATGCCAGTTTTCTCGTCAAACTTACGCCATCATGAGTTCGATATCTGAATCGGCAGTACCTATTCCGGCAATACCAAATTTTTCTACCAAAACTTTTGCAACATTCGGGGACAAGAAGCCGGGAAGGGTTGGTCCGAGGTGAATGTTTTTTACACCTAAAAATAGGAGTGCTAAAAGTACAATAACAGCCTTTTGTTCGTACCAGGCAATATTGTATACAATTGGCAATTTGTTAATGTCGTCGAGGCCAAAGACTTCTTTGAGCTTGAGGGCAATAACAGCAAGTGAATACGAGTCGTTACACTGGCCTGCATCGAGCACGCGAGGAATCCCGCCTATATCACCCAGTTTTAGTTTATTGTACCGGTATTTTGCGCAACCAGCGGTAAGAATAACGGTATCTTTTGGAAGCTTTTGAGCAAACTCGGTGTAATAATCTCTGGACTTCATTCTTCCGTCGCAACCAGCCATAACAAAGAACTTTTTAATAGCTCCTGTTTTAACAGCCTTCACAACCTTATCTGCAAGAGCAAGAACCTGATTATGGGCAAAGCCGCCGACAATAGTTCCGCTTTCAATTTCTTCAGGGGAAGAAAGTGTTTTTGCAAGGGCTATAATTTGAGAAAAATCTTTTTTACCGTTTTTGTCTGCAACAATATGGGTACAGCCGGGGTAGCCAGTTGAACCAGTGGTAAAGATTCTCTTTCTCACTTCTTCGCTTTTTGGAGGAACGATACAGTTCGTTGTAAAAAGAATGGGACCCTTAAAAGAAACAAACTCTTCAAGCTGTTTCCACCAAGCGTTTCCATAGTTACCAGCAAAGTTATCATACTTCTTAAACGCAGGGTAATAGTGAGCGGGCAGCATTTCACCGTGAGTGTAGACATCCACTCCGCTTCCCTTTGTCTGCTCAAGAAGTTGCTCTAAGTCAACCAAGTCGTGACCTGAAATTAAAATAGCAGGGTTTTTTCGCACCCCAATAGTAACTTCGGTAATTTCTGGGTTACCGTACTTAGTGGTATTTGCAGTATCCAACAGTTCCATAGCCTTTACACCGTATTCACCGGTTTTTAATGTGAGGGCTACTAAGTCATCAGCGGTAAGGCTGTCATTTAATGTAGCGGCTAAAGCTTCATATACAAAGGCATTTATGTCGAGGTTTTCATTGCCAATATTATTGGCGTGTTCGACATAAGCCGCCATACCTTTAAGTCCGTAAATAATCATTTCCCTCAAAGAGCGAACATCTTCGTTTTCAGTTGAAAGAACCCCAACAGACGCTGCCTTCGCAATCATAGTTTCGCGAGTATCAACCGTAAATGTCGCCGCGTCGTGCAGGCCAGAAACTGTCACAGTCTTGCGAAGATCATCTCGAGCGAAAAGCATCTTTGTAATCTGCTTTGCAAGCGAATCTTCATCAAAATTAGCGTTTGTAATAGTCGTAAAAAGACTACTTAAAACGTCATAATTAGTCGCCCCAAGAGTGGCAACGTCAACCTTTCCTTTTATAACTATATCCGAAATGCCTTTCAGTGTATAAATAAGAAGATCCTGAAGTTTTGCAACTTCTTCATTTTTTCCGCACACACCCTTAATTGTACAGCCGGTGTTTTTCACTGTTTCCTGACACTGATAGCAAAACATACTCATCGCATTTTCTCCTAAAAAATCATATTTCAGTAAGCTCGGTTTATACCAAACTCTTTCCAAATTCTACTGCCGCTTGTAAAGCTACATCATCTGCATTCCACAAATTCCTCAAACCATCATTTATTATTTCAAACCCTGCACCTTGCATTACCGTGTTTATTTCTTTTACCGCCTCTCCGCTCCAGCCATAGCAACCAAAGGCAGCAGCTTTTTTACCTTTAAACTTCATCTGTTTTATCATATGCATAAGGCTTGCAACCGAATGTAATGTCGTGTTCGAAACCGTAGGTGAGCCAATAACCACTGTTTTAGACTTAAACACTTCTGTAATAAGATCGTTCTGGTCGCTTTTAGAAATATTGTGCAATTTTACCCGCACCTCTGGGTCAGCGAGAGCAATTCCTTCTGCAATTCGCTCAGCCACCTGCTTCGTTCCATTCCACATGGTGTCGTAAATAATTGCAATTTGGTTTTCCTGATAATCTTTCGACCAGTCTAGGTATTTTCCGATTATTTGAGCTGGATTATCTCTCCAAATAACGCCATGGCTTGTCGCGATCATTTCGATAGGCAAGTTCATCGCAATCACTTCATCGAGTTTTTTTCGAAGCTGCACATTAAAGGGAGTTAAAATATTAGCAAAATATTTAATCGATTCTTGAAAAAGCTCACATTGGTCTACTTGGTCGTTAAATAAATGTTCGGTCGCCATGTGCTGACCAAAAGCATCATTACTAAATAAAATATTATCGCCCGTAAGGTAGGTCGCCATGCTATCTGGCCAGTGCAACATCATCATCTCAACAAAAACGAGCTTTTTTCCATTCCCAATCTCAATAGAATCGCCCGTTTTTACGACCTTAAAATTCCAATCCTGATGATACTGCCCCTTCAAAGATTTCACCGCATTCGCAGTACAATAAATTGGTGTGTCCGGAATATGCTTCATAAGAGCAGGAAGCGCGCCACTGTGGTCAACTTCCCCATGATTCGCAATTATAAAATCAATTTTTTTCAAGTCCACTTCTTTGGCCAAGTTTTCAACAAATTCGTCCGCAAAGGGTGCCCAAACCGTATCAATGAGAACCGTTTTTTCTTCCTGAATTAAAAAAGAATTATAGGTTGAACCCTTATGAGTCGAATATTCGTTCCCATGAAAACTTTCCAGCTCCCAATCAACCTTTCCAACCCAATTAACATTACCTTTAACGTGTTTCTTCATCGCAACTTCGCTCCTTTATGAATGTGTATATCGAACCTAGATTTAAGTATACTATACTTTAGTCCGTTTTGCCTGTTGAAAATGCAGCACAGTCGATGTTTGTTAAGAATTAAAACTGAGGCATGGCGGAAGAAACTCAACTAAAACTACGCCTCATGGAAACGTACTCTATTTAGTATTATATATTGACCGAGTGATGCGTTAGGCGTGTCATTTTATTGGAGGGAAAAAGGTATGTTTTTGAAATGAAAAAAAAGATTATCTGGTCACAAGATGCAAGCGATGATTTAATTGATATTATTTCTTATATCAAGAAAAAATCCGGTAAAAAATTGCAACGGATATTTTTTAGCGATTTGAAATATTTTTTTTGAGTGAATAAAGGTATTTTGTGATTTTTTGCCAATTGGGGTATTCTGGTGAGCCAAATTTGATTAGGATTCCGGCAAAGTCTTTGGCACCGTTTTTGTCCCGGTCGTCTATGAGAAAATCTCCGCTGTTTAAGTTCTTATGGTGTGAAAGGATAAGTCTTTTGTGGGCTTTCTCTCCGAGATGTTTTTTGACCCATTCAAGCTTGTCTGACCATGCCGAAGGGTTGTTCCAAGGTGCGGTGGAAAGAATGTAGGTGTCATACCAATCGGCAAGAAGATTGAATGCCTCTGTTGCTCCCTCCATCGGTTCCATGAGGGCAAAAATTCCAGGAACTTCGTCGAGCCTTCCTTCATACTCGGATTGAACAGCCTGAGTTAGACGATCTATTCCAGTTTTGAAATCGACTAAAACATTATCCATATCGATATACACTATCTGTGTTGATTTTTGGCCTTTGACTGGATCTAAGGCTACAAATGATACATCCATGCTTTATTATCTCCTCGCGCAAATTTGTTTTGGCTTCTTCTATTGTTTCACCTTGTCCGTTAGCACCGGGTATTTCTGGACAAATTGCCCAAAAGCCACCTTCTGATGCTTTTTCTAAAATCGCAGTAAATTCAGCTTTCATAGCAAACTCCTGTATCTTTATTATCGCATGTTCCTGTGAAGTCTGCCATTCATTCACTACTGATTTTATATCGTAAAAAAAATATGTACAATTTTTACGATATATTCTGTGCAAAACAAACAAAGGTGAGTGGCGATTTCGCTCCCCTTTGTTCATTCTTCGAACGGCTGTGAGAATCGTGAGCACGGTACCCCGGGCTCATTGCGCCCCTTGTCGAGCGTTCTGCCTCGATTTAAATTTTTGTATACTGTACAGTAGAATAGACTGAACGGAACGGATAATGGTGGCAAGGTAGGTGTTGCACTCGCAAACATTAAAAAGTGATAGCACGCCTTTGGGTATTGGAGTCTTGACTGGTGATTCTGATTAAACGGGTCAAAAAAAGCCTTTGTATGGTCAAATTGACCCGATAAATGACCTTTTAAAGATACTAAAAAATTATCCGGAAGCTGGATATCAAAAAATGCTTTCCACAATATTTTCAGCAGGAGTTGTGCTTTTGGTGTATAATTAAATTTTACAGGAGATAGTTTTTGCCGACAATTACAATAAGAATCTCAAAATAAGGATGATGAAGATGAAAAGCTTTGAACTGCTTGGAGAAATGGCATTAGTTTTGATGAAAGCTGGGGTTTTTGAGACTCAGATGCAAACTGCGCTAGATCTTATAGGTGAATATACTGGTGTTTCTCGGGTTTATATTTTTATTGACAATACAGATGAAATGACCACAAGCAATACTTTTGAGTGGTGTAATGAAGGTGTAGCTCCTCATATAGAGCATCTACAAAATATGCCTGACTCAAATACTCCTTCTTGGAAAAAGATACTGAGAGAGCAAGGGTTTATGTATTCAGAAAACATACAGGAACTTCCAATAGATCTGATTGAAATACTTGAACCTCAAGGGATCAAGTCAATTTTGTCGTATCCTTTGATTATTGATTCAAAAATGCAAGGTTTTATTGGGTTCGATGACTGCACAGACAACCGGCACTGGGAAGAGTCTGAAATGGATTTACTCAAGACGATATCCCGCTTTATCTCGACCGTGTATGACCGCAAATTATATCGCGATAACTTAGAAAAATCGGAAAAGAATTTTAAATCTCTTTTTGATACTATCGATGATATTCTTCTAATTGGGACTATGGAGAGTAAAATTCTTTTTTGTAATGAAGCGGGATGTAAAAAACTTGGGTTTACAATAGAAGAATTACAGGGTCTTTCACTTTTAGATATGCATCCTGAAGACAAGAGAGAAGCTGCCTCTGCTGTTTTAGGAGAAATGATGAGAGGCGAGCGAAGTTATTGTCCACTTGAAGCACAAAGAAAAAATGGAGATCGGTTTCCTATTGAAACTCGTGCATGGTTTGGAACGTGGGATGGACAAGAGTGCATTTTTGGTTTGTCTAAGGATTTAAGCTCAGAGCAAGAAGCCTTGCAAAAATTTACAAAACTTTTTGAAAACAATCCAGCGCTAATGGTTATTAGCAGTATGACTGATAGAAAAATTACAGAAGTAAATAAATCCTTTTTGAAAAAAACAGGATACTCTGCAGCTGAAGTTATTGGCAAGACAAGTGCGGAATTGGGTATATTCGTAGATCCGGTCATATTGCAAGAGGCAATGAGTGATTTGAAACGTACAGGAACTCTTCACGACGTTGAAATTGACGTAAAACGCAAAGATGGAAGTATCCTTCATGGGCTTTTATCTGGGGAATTAATAGAAACCCAAGGGGAAAAATTTTATTTAACTGTTATGGTGGATATTACCGAGCAAAAAAAACTGCATAAAATCCTTGATGACCAGAAATTACGACTAACCAATATAATTGAAGGAACCCAGCTCGGGACATGGGAGTGGAATATACAAACAAGTGCTCTCATTTGTAATGAAAGGTGGGCTGAGATTCTGGGCTATGCTCTCGAAGAATTAGAGCCGGTAAGTATTGAAACCTGGAAAGGATTAACACATCATGAGGATCTTACACAATCTGATTTTCTTTTGAGTGAACATTTTAACAAAAAATCAGATTTTTATGAGTATGAAGCTCGAATGAAACATACGGACGGGCATTGGGTTTGGGTTCAAGATAGAGGTAAGCTCATTGAGTGGGACGCTCAAGGTAATCCTCTGATGATGTTTGGTACTCATGCCGACATATCTGAAAAAAAAGAAATGGAAGAAAAAATAATTGCAGTTTCAATTCGAGATCCCCTTACAAATGTGTATAACCGCAGATATATTACAAATATTTTTGAAGGTATTCGCTCAGAATATAAACAATTAGAAAGCTGTTTTTCAGTTGCTATTATTGACCTTGATTTTTTCAAAGCAGTAAATGACACATACGGGCATCAGGCAGGGGATTTTATACTTAAAGAAGTATCGCGTTTGATTGGCGAAAATTTGAGTCCGCACGATTTGCTCGCTCGCTGGGGCGGGGAAGAATTCCTTGTTATCCTACCAATGTTTACGCGAGATGAGGCTAAAACAAAGATCGATGGTATTCGCGAAAAGGTCTCAAACGAGGTGTTTGTCTACAATAATGAGACCATAACAATTACATTTAGCGCAGGCATTTCTGACTGCACAGAATACACCGAAAAAGATAGTTCTTCGTACAGCATTTTTGATACTGCCGACAAACGATTATACGAAGCAAAAGCAACTGGCAGGAATAGAACTATCGCCTGAGTTGTGAAATCTTCTCAACTTGCCGGTCAAATTCGGGGTACTTAGAGCGAAGGATATCAAAGTCAGCTTTTATGAGGCGGTATCCGGTGCCGTAGGATTCTGAAATGACACTTGCGTTGCGGAATTGGTTTGTTATAAGTGCCGTCTCTCCAAAAGGCGATCCGGGGCCAAGGCGGGCAACTTCAGCATCATTAATGACAATGCGAACATCTCCGCTTGTGAGAAAATACATACAGTCGGCAAATTCACCCTGTCGAATAATATATTCACCGGGAAGAAAAATCTGGGGCTTCATAAGCCGAACCGATTCCCTGAGGAATAAATCATTTGCTTCTTTAAAAATAGGTACCTTACTGAGCATGTCCCGGTTTAAAAACATGCGGATTTCTTGCGCAAGTCCGTTCGGAATATCTTCTAATGCGCTTGTTACATCTACCCCTTTTTGTTTTTCCCAAAGGTACGAATAATAATCGCGAACTTTGTGCTGCAACTCAGAGGGTATGTGTTGTGAGCGCATATAGGAATTTACTTCTTCTAACCTTTGTTGATACGCGCTTCGAGCTATATCGAGGTTAGATATAAGGCTTGAAACATTAGCTATAACATACGAAAACATTCCAACCCCAAAAACCTGCACTATTATGGTATAAATTATTTGCACATTACTGTTGTGGTCTGGCCCATAATCTCCATAGCCAATTGTCGCAATTGTCGTTATTGCCCAATAAAGTCCGCGCAAATATTGATCGATTGGTGGTCTAAATTGTTCGCTTGCGCCAATGAGAATCCACCCGATAACCATAATATGCAAGGCCGATGTCAGCGCATAGCCAAAAAATACGAGTCGGCGTACTGCGGGTAAAATTGCGAGTGCTTCTTGAATTTCACCAAAGAGTCTTTTTACTTTGAGTAGTTTGATGAGCGTGAGCGATTGGATAATCAAATAAAAATTGAATGCGTGAGTTCCCGGTTCTACGGTGCTAAAAAAAGCAAGGAGTATTATCTCGAATGGTATGGCAGAAATGAGGTCTATTATAAATGCCCCAGAAATATATTTTTTTTGAATTTCAGTGCGCGTCTCATAGGTAATGTACCCTTTTTTTACGCTCGTACAAAACGTAATTCCAATATCTGCAATAAAAAGCCCAATGAGCGTGTAGTAAAATAAGCCACCGTGAAAAGTTTTAAAAATCACCTGATACGTGATTCGAATTAAAAAAAGCTGAATCGCAACGAGCATAAGAATATTCCATGCAACTTTCACCGGATGATTATGAGGTATTACTTTCATGGTAATAGTATAGAACATTTTAACACATTTTTTTAGTAAAAAATGTGTTAAAATAGAAGATTTTTTTTGTGACCAGTCTCCGAAAAGAAGCTTGCAATAGCAGTTAATAACCTCTGGGTGCTTAAGCGAAGCACAATTCTCACCGTCAGATTTTGCCTTATACATTGCTATATTGACGCGCCTCAGAGCTGAAGAAGGGCTTACATCTTTTTTTAAACCACCTAATACTAAAAGGGTAATATACAGCTGCTCTTAATTTCGCTTTTGCTTGACAATCTATAGAATAAAATCTATTATACGTGTTGTTACCGAACGTTCGGTAACATTTTTCACAGGTAAGGGTGAGTAGAATTGACTGATTGTGTATTTGGCAAGAAAAACTCAAAGAATTCTCATACTACAAAAAAAAGCTCTCGAAAGGAGCAAATTCTTGAGGCTGCCTTTGATCTTACACGCACGTCAAAACAATGGTCATTAGCAGAAGTGGCGCAACGAATTGCAGTTTCTAAAACCGCACTGTATCGGCATTTTAAAAACAAGGCAGAAATAGAAAAAGAAATGAACGTACAATTTTTGACAGAATTGTCAACGCTTCTTGAAAACACAGAAACTCAGCCAGATACTTTGCGAAAAGCGACTGTTTCGTTTTTTCGTAAAAACAATGGATACCTTTTTTTTGTTATTAGCAATATGTATGCAAGAAAAAACTATGAAGATATTGTTTTTGAAGCATTGCGGGAAAAATCAGAAAAAGTTGATAGGTGCGCTCAGCAGTTTTTAAATAAACCTGAAGAAGAACGCTCTATTTTTAAAACTGATTTAATAAAAAATGTTGCTTCGGTTATGATAGCAAGTTTTGATGCTCCAGGAATGGAGGAAATTCAAAATGAATTGTTAAAATTACTTAAAGAAGGTTTTTCCACCAAATACTTTTCTTCGATTTTTTTTCCAACTGAGGCGCGGTTGCTAGAACTTGAAAAAGAATGTGTCCTAGTCCCAGAAGATATTGATACAGGGAACAAGGTTTTTAACGCAATAGCCGCTACTATTCATGAATATGGTATAGGGGGAACAACAATTCGGCGTATCGCAGAAAAAATGGGAAGCGCAAAAAGCAGTCTTTATTTTTATTTTGACAATAAGGAAAAAATGCTTTTAGAACTGGTTCGCCAGGAAACCGATACAATTTTGCATTTATTTATTAAAAGGGCGCATATTGGAAAAACATTTCTAGAACAGCTTTTTCTTATTATGATGATTCAAGCACATTACCTTATACTCAAGCCAGACTTTTTGCCTGTTTTTAGCTGGATACGTTATGAAATGATTGCTCTTGACTCAAACAAAAAAACTCCTCATTTTAAAAGAGAACAGTTTTTATCACATTTTAGGCATACAGAATTGCCTGGAAATGCAGAACAATCTGCAACAAGAGCTTTAGCCGCCAT
Source organism: Treponemataceae bacterium (assembly GCA_035647695.1). Classification (GTDB taxonomy): domain Bacteria; phylum Spirochaetota; class Spirochaetia; order Treponematales; family Treponemataceae; genus CETP13. The sequence continues at coordinate 10,629 of DASRMY010000074.1, forward strand.
AAAATGGGCCTCTATGCTGAGCACGACAACTATAACCCAGGGTTTGAGGCATAAAGACAACCCAGAAAGATCTCGAAAAAACATACGACTCATGTTTCATAGCATGATGAGCGGAGACAGAAAACATTCCTTAAAGGAGCGACTATGAACACACAAATAAAAAAGAATTATACCGTACTTTTTTTCTTAGCACTTTTTGTACTAGTAAGCATAACAGCAGAACCAACAAAACTGACCATTGAAGAATCAGTTTCTCTTGCAATGCAAAACAACATTCAACTCACATCAACGGCAATAGATGTTCGCATGAAAAAAAGAGACAAAGATCTTGCATGGAATGTCTTTATTCCAAACGTACAGGCGAGTGGAACAATGGCAAGAAGTAATATGTCAGAAATGATTGTTGGGGTTCCGTCTATGTCAACGACCGTACAACTCGAAGAAAAAGATCGCTGGAATGCTATGGGGAATGTAAGCATTGGGCTTAACTTGAATGCCGCTCTTTTTGAAGGCTTAAAGGCTACTCGCCAAGGTTATGAAGCTGGAATGTTGACCTACGAGCAAGCACGGCAGCAAACAGAGCAAAACATTCGCAAGGTCTTTTACAGCATTCTCTTGCAAGAAGGAAGTCTTAAAATTTCTAAGGAAAAACTCATAACCAGCGAAGAGCGAATGAGGCAAACCTATACTAATTTTAAAAACGGCATTCTGCCCGAATTAAGTTATCTACAAACACAACTTGCAGTCGAGATGCAAAAACCTTCTATTATGGAAGCTGAATTAAACATTGCACAACAACGCAATATGTTTGCATTTTTACTCGGTCTTCCTATGGGAACCGAGATAGAGCTTGACGGAGAAATAAATCCAACTATTTCAGTGTTTGATGCAGATGAACTTGTTCAAAAGCATTTAGGGGACAGGCTCGACCTTGCACTTCTTGAAAAAAACATAGAACTCATGCATACCCAACTGAGAGCTACAAAACTTCAAGTTTATACACCAAGCTTGTCCTTAAACCAAAGTTTTGCACCAAAGCTTTCTGCCATAGATGACAAATGGTTTGAAAAAGACAACTGGAAAGACCAGTCTGGCGCATTTAGCCTTACGCTTGCGTTTAACCTTACAAACCTCCTGCCCTTTTCTTCAATGGGACAAAAGGTAGAAAGCACAAAGGATTCTATTCAAAAACTTGAGTTGGCAAGACAACAAGCCCTTTATAATGCCGAACTTGAAATACGTAACTTAGTTAAAAAGCTTGAAAAATCGAGCACATCGATTACGGCTATGGAATTAAACGTACGTATTGCAGAAAAAGCATGGCGTCTTACAGAACAAGGCTTTAAGGCTGGAACTATTGAATATCTCGACCTTAAAGATGCAGAAAACACCCTGATGCAGGCGCGCCTTGGTGTCTTAAGCGAAAAATTTACCTATATTTCGAATATATTGGATCTCGAAACCGCTCTTAATACAGAGCTAAACTAAAGGAGCCTTCTATGAGAAGCACACAGATTAAAAAAAACCTAGCCCTAACAATGGCTGTTATTTTTGCAGGAAGCCTTTTTATCTCCTGTGGAGAAAAAAAAGAAGCAGAAGCACAAAAGGTTGAATCAGAAACAAGAGAAACAGGTACTATTTTTGCTGTAGCTGTCATTCCGGCAACTCGAGGAGAATTAAAAAACTATCTTGAATTTGGTGGCGATGTTACCGCAAAAACCTGTTTAGATATTATGCCCGATGCCGCAGGTAAAATTGTGGACATGAAGGTACGAGTAGGCGATACAGTTAAAAAAGATGAAATTATCGCCGTGGTAGACGCCTCCCGTCCTGGAATGTCCTATGAACCAGGGCCAGTAAAATCGCCCATTTCTGGAACCATTACCGCGGTGAATGTTGTTGTAGGGAGCATGGTTGCCCAGCAACTTTCTATAGCAAAAGTTGGAAAAATGGACACTCTTGAAATTATAATGAATGTTCCCGAACGCTATGTCTCAAAAATAAAAAACAAGCAAAAGGCGTATCTTAAATTTGATGCGTATCCTGGAGAAACCTTTCCAGCCGAAATAGCAGAAGTAAGCCCAGTACTGGACCCGACTTCTCGTACAATGAGCGTAAAACTTTCAATGATTGATCAAGACCCCAGAATAAAGGCGGGCATGTTCGCCCGTGTAAAATTAATTACCGACACCCTCACCAATATTGTAAAAATTCCTGACACAGCAGTAATTAACCGTTTTGGAGAAACCTTTGTCTTTGTTGTCGTCCCCGCAAAAACCGATGAAGAAACTGCAACAGTGCGCAAGCAAATGGTAAAGCGTGGAATTAGGGTAGACGACAAAACAGAGATTCTTTCTGGTCTAAACTCTGGCGACGAAGTCGTTATACAAGGACAAAGTCTTTTAGAAGATGGATCGTTAATAAACATTGTATCACGCATCCAGGCTCTTCCTGTTGAGGAGGCTATAAGATGAGCCTTTCAAAAACGATAGTCTCAAAGCCGACAACTGTTTTAATACTTTTTACAGTTCTTGCAGCCCTTGGAATGTATACGCTCAGCGACCTACCCCTTGACCTTTTACCCGATATGGAACTTCCCTTTGTGGCTATTAACACCACATATCCAGGAGCAGGTCCAGAAGAGGTTGAAAAACGTGTTACCCGTCCCTTAGAAAGTGTTGTCTCTGGAATATCAGGCATAGAATACCTACAGTCTCAATCTTCAAGTGGTTCTAGTCTTCTTCTTGTGCAACTTGTTTTTGGAACTAACCTTGATGAGGCAATGAACGACATTCGAGCCAGTCTTGACTTCGTTAAGGGGATGCTTCCCGAAGAAGCGTCATCTCCCATGATTTTTAAAATGGATCCCAATGTTGTCCCTATCATGTCGTATGCCATTAGTGGAAACAGGTCGCCGGAAGAACTGAGGGAATTTGGAGATGATCTTGCACCAAAACTCGAGCAAATCGAAGGAGTGGCGACCGCAAGTGTTTCGGGAGGTAGAGAGCGGGCAATTATTGTAGAAATTCCTCGAGACCGCTTGCAAGCCTATAACTTGACCATCACCCAAGTGTCCCAAATGATAGGAGCCCAAAACATACAAATTGCGGGAGGAACAATTACCGAAGAAGATCTAAATTATACGATCAGCACAGTTGGAGAATATAGTTCTTTAGATGATATTCGCAATACGGTAATTTCCTACAAAATGGCAGGTGCTTCTTACTCTCCTACCGGAGCAAACCCCGGAACACTAACCACTGTTCGGCTTAGAGATATTGCAGATGTATATGAAGGCTTTAAAAAACAAAGCTCACTCTACTATCTTGACGGTGTTCCCTGCGTTCAACTCGGTATACAAAAACAAAGCGGAACGAATTCAGTGCAAACCGCACGAGCCGTTAAAGCAAGAATGGAATCTATTATAAAAGACGCCCCGTCTGATATAAAAATAACTTTAACCGGCGACACGACAGAAATAATTCAGCGCTCGGTAAACCAGGTAGCTTCGAGTGCACTTCAAGGTGCCCTGTTTGCTGTTCTTGTATTATTTCTCTTTCTTAGAAGCGTTCGCAGCACCATAATTATAAGTCTTACCATTCCTATTTCTCTCATTATTACCTTTGGTATTATGTTTTTCTCTGGAATGACCCTAAACATAATGACTTTGGCTGGCCTTGCCCTTGGGGTCGGAATGTTGGTAGATAACTCGATTGTTGTACTAGAAAATATTTATACCTATAGAGATAAGGGGGCTAAACCAAAAGTGGCAGCTATTCTTGGTTCGCAAGAAATGCTCATGGCCATTGCAGCTTCAACCTTAACGACTATTTGTGTGTTTTTACCCCTCATAATGTACCAAAAAGAGCTTGGGATTATTGGTGAAGTTTTTAAAGGGCTTTCATTTACTGTTGTAATTTCACTTCTCTGTTCTCTCGTTGTTGCGATAGTTCTTGTTCCAGTTCTTGCAAGTAAATACTTCAAAATCGGAAGCAAAAAAGACAAAACCTACAAAGGGTTTATTGGAAAAATTGACCTTCAACTTGGAAAAGCCTTTGAAGCCCTCGACGCTGCGTACTTTAAAGCTATTCAATGGGTTTTAAAACACAAAGCAATGACAATTAGTTTTATTGCAGGGCTTCTTCTCATTAGCATTTTACTGATTCCACGACTCGGATTTGTCTTTATGCCGACCACTGCTAGCGATTCGATTTCGGTTAATGCAACGCTACCTGTTGGAACAAAACTCGAAACGACAGAAGCAGTATTAAGGCAACTAGAGCAAGCTGTGTACCGGGACATAAAAGGCTACAAACACGTAACTGTTTTGGTAGGATCAGGTGGAATGCTCGGCCTTGGCGGAAGCAACACCTATACAGGCACACTGACTATTTCCTTACCGCCTCTTTCAGAACGCATCGATTCTGAAGAAGAAATTAAAACAAAACTGCGGGTTCTCTTTGACGATTTCCCTGGAGCCACATTCACCCTTGGCGGTGGAAACATGATAAGCCTTGGAGGAGGAGCTTCTGCTGTCTCCATCAGTATAAAATCTGAAGACCTTAACAAAGCGAGAGACACTGCGTATGCAATCAAAACTCTTTTAGAAGAAGAAGTTGGAGATATGCTTACCGAACCCACAATTTCTATGAAAGACGGACTCCCTCAGGTAAACATTGTTGTTGACAGAGAACGCATGTATAGCCTTGGATTAAATGTCTATAGCGTTGGACAAGAAATAAAGGCCAATATAGCCGGAACTACAGCTTCGAGATTCCGTCAGGATGGTGAAGAGACAGATATTCTTCTTATGCTTGCCGAAGATGATAAAACACAACTAAACGATCTTGAACACATATTTGTCACTAATGCAAATGGACTTCGTATTCCAGTATCTAGTTTTGCACGCTATGAAGAAGGTGTTTCTCCTATCACTATTACCCGTGAAAACCAAAGTAGAGTCATCACCGTTTCTGCTGGTACACAACCAGGAACTTCGATTACAACTGTACAGCGAAAAGTAGAATCTGTCATACAAAATGGAATTCCAGCAGATTCAGCGGTGAGAATTGAATATGGAGGAGATTTTGATGCGCTAGCACAAGCATCTCGGCAATTTGCAATTATTATTTTAATGGCAATTATTTTGGTTTTTGCAGTAATGGCAAGCCAATTTGAGTCCTTGCTTGACCCGCTTATAGTACTCTTTACCATGCCGCTCGTTGTTATCGGTATTGTTGCTATTTACACTATAACTGGATTACAACTCAATATTATGACAGCGGTTGGTGTTCTGATTCTGGTTGGAATTATTGTTAATAACGGTATTATGTTAATTGATTATACTAATTTATTACGTAAACGAGGATTAAACCTTGCAGACGCCTGTGCGCAAGCTGCCAGAAGTCGTCTTCGCCCAATATTAATGACGACTTTAACGACAGTTCTTGGATTAGTTCCTATGGCATTTTTTCCCGGCGAAGGCTCAGAAATGGTACAGCCAATTGGTCAAACCGTCCTCGGAGGCCTTTCCTTTGGTACACTTATGACTCTCTTCCTCATGCCAGTTCTCTATTATGGGTTTAACAGAATTAGAGAAAAAAGCGGTGAAAAGAAACTTGCACGGTTAGAACTCAAAGGGAGAAATTAATCATGAAAAGAATTGAAATAATATTTAATCAGTCTCTCGAAGAAGATGTCTTGCTCGCTCTTAAACCGATTCCTGAAGCCCAGTTCTTCACCATGATTCCAGGAGTTCACGGTCAAGGATATTCAAATCCTAAACAAGGAGACTCGGTATGGCCTGAGGAAAATAGCCTTATGATTATTTATTGCGACACAGATGATGCTGCCCATGCTATTCAAAAAGCAATTAAAAAGGTACAGGAAGCTTATGCTGGAGAAGGAATAGCCTTTTTTATGATCTGATTTTCGGCCAGAGCCGTTTTTCCTGGCCATGTATCAGGCGGACGATGTTTTTTCTATGGGTATAACATAAAAGGCAGCCTATGAGTATTGAAAAATACATGAGAGAGGGGGCTGTTGGCAAAATACCTGTAAGAGAAAGCGTCCAGACAATAGCTGGAAAAACAAACGCTACAGTAAGCGAGCCAACCGAAACAATACCACTAAGGGCTACTGTTATAACAAAAGCTGGCAATGTCAGTAAAAAACCATATGGATACAGCACCACAATCATGCCAGCAGCTGTAGCTACGCCCTTTCCACCGCTAAATGAAGCAAAGACTGTCCATATGTGCCCTATGACTGCCGCTGATCCGGCAGCAAGTGCTGTTAACTCATGGCTTAACAGCGAGGCTTGCATCCCTTTAAAAACTGGAAGATTTGCTATACAGAGAACTGGCAAAACCCCTTTTAAAACATCAATTACTATAACAATAATCCCTGTGGCTACGCCAAAAACACGGATTGCGTTGGTACCACCAGCGTTCCCTGAGCCATAATCACGAATGTCTTTGTTATAAAGAATTTTCCCAAGAACTATACTTGTAGGAAATGATCCCATCAAATAACTGAGTGCTATAATTATAGCAAAATGCAAAAAAGCCATGATTAGCTAAAATCCTTTTCTCCTGCTGGTGCGGGAGCTATATATGCCACAACAGATGAGCCAAACCCAGTATGTGTCGCCAGCGCAGGAGAAGCATCGAGCATAAATATTTCTCGTAGCGGAATAAAGTGTTTTTCTATTTCAGATTTAAACCATTCTGCCAGTTTTGGGCTATCCACATGAGCAATAGCAAAATCGCTCTGTGTTCCCTCTTCTAATTGATTCTGCATAAGACTCATAATTTTATATTTACACGCTTTTTCTCCCCGAGCCATTGCAATTTTAGCAATACTCCCCTGTTCATTGAGGGTTAGTAAAGGGCGCAGATTACATAGTTGTGCAATAATACCCTTTGTTTTTCCCAGCCTGCCGCTTCTAAACAAGGCAGAAAGATCTGGTATAGCAATTAGAAGACGAATACGCTTTATAAGACTTTGAATACCTTCGGTAATAAAAGAAATAGATTTTTTCTGTTCAATCCATTCTACAACTCGCCGCACTATAAGACCAGTACCAATACTAATCGTTTTTGTATTAATAATATGAACAGCATCCCGTCCTACAACCTGCTCAAGAGAGCTACGTGCCGAGCCTATGGTGCCACTAAGAGCCTCAGTCAACCCAAGATAAATAACATTGTTATAGTGGCTTGTTAAAAAAGAAAAATTTTTGCCAAATTCTCCAGGAGCCGGTTGTGACGTGGTAGCCGGTTTTTTACAAGGAGCACGTAATAATTCATAAAAGCGTGTAGGGCTAAGAGCAATTTTATCAAGATAGCTTTGCCCTCCAAATAAAACTTTTAGTGGTATAAGGTGTACAAAGCTTTTGTCCAGTAGCTCAGCAGGAACATCGCAAGAAGAATCCAGAACTACGGCGATATCTGTTGTTTTGTCATGCACCGCTCGATATTGTTTTTTCATATTATCAACTTTTTGCCGTGTCACATTACCGTATTCTTCAAGAATTTGAAATACCTTTTCAGGATAATCGCTATGAACGTGTATTTTGGTTCTTTGCCTGGAACCAGCAATGATAAGCGAATCTCCCAATTTTGTAAGACGCTGACGAATTTCAGTATGGTTTATTGCGCACCCTTCAATGATACATTCTGTGCAAAAGTTGAAGGTGATTGTTTCTTCTACTACAAGAGGTTCAGATTCTTCGCCAACAACAAATTCAGCCCCCTGCTCCACTTCACGAATTTTTCCTTTTTGAATAAAGTCGACAATACCTTCTATTATATATACAAACCCAAGGGCACCAGCATCAACAACCTTAGCCTTTTTTAGACTTGGTATTTTTTTGCAGGTTTGCTTCAATGTTTTTTTTACAGCAGAAAGAGAATCACCAAAAACTTGTGCAAAATCACTTGTCTTAGTACTTAATTCTGTGACCTTCTCTGACCACGCACTCAAAACCGTAAGAATAGTTCCTTCTGCAGGATTTGATATAGCAGCGTAAGTATGATTAACGGCTTTTTGCACTATTGTGCTAAACTTTTGTACATTTATACGTGAATAATCCTTAATGCCTTCTGCTATGCCATAAAAAAACTGTGAAACTATTGTTCCACTATTGCCTTGTGCTCCAGTAAGAGCAGAATCTGCTGCGAGCCTACTCATTATAGAAACATTATGCTCATTGTTAATACCAATTCCATTGAGCATGGCTATCATTGTTCCCGCAAGATTTGTGCCTGTATCGTTATCGGCAACGGGAAATACGTTAATTTCGTTAAGCTGTTCTTTATGTTTAATCAGCTGTCGGGCTCCAGCTATCAGCGCTCTGCGCATTCTAATCCCATTCAGATAGATAATCTGCATAGTCGTTTTCTCCATGGGATGGTTAAAAATCGACCCCAATGCTCGTTTTTTAACCATCCCTACCTGCAAAGTAGACATAAATACAAAATCTGTCAAGCAAAACAAGCATCATATCGACATAAAACGCAAAATAGTCAACAAAACCATCGAGTCATCTATGCTACCTATACTTTATGTAGGCAAATTATAAAAATATATGCTATATTAATTTTGTAAAGGAGTACCATGAAAAAACAAAAAAGAGCTTTTACCATTTGTATATTGCTTTTCTTTATTTGTATACCGTTGTATGCTCAAAACGTTTTTGTTTCAATGTATGATGTACATGCGAAGACTATTTTAATAATAGCTAACCTATTTCTTATTGTTCTTTTTGCAGCATTACTTATAGTAATCGTACTGATAAAAAAGGCATATAGAAAAATAAATAATAAAAACATCAAATTAAAACTAGCACAAGAAAAAGCAGAATTTCTTTCTTTACACGACAGCCTTACAGACCTTTATAACAGAAGAGCTATTGAGCCAATGATCATTCACGAGATGAACCATAAAAAACGATTCAATACTCCCGTATCACTGCTTATTGCAGATATTGATCATTTTAAAAAGGTAAATGACATTTATGGCCATGATGTTGGAGATATTGTTTTAAAAAGGCTTGCACAATTATTTATCGATTACTCTAGAGTTACCGATATACCTTCTCGTTGGGGAGGCGAGGAGTTTTTAATTGTTCTTACAAACACAACAGAACAAGGTGCAATACTTCTGGCACAAAAAATGAGAAAAGCCTGCGAAAAACTTATGTTTGAAGAATGCAAAAAAATTACTATCAGTATTGGAGTTGCACAAAACAACCGTGATGAAACCTTTGAGCAGTGGTTTAAAAAAGCAGATCGCGCATTATACATCGCAAAAAACACTGGTCGAAACAAGGTAGTAGCAGCTTCAGGACTTGACCCAGAAAGCCTTATAGAAAAAAGTGAACACGAGCTTTTGCTTTTACAACTAATCTGGCGAGACGATTATTGCGTAGGAGTAGCTACAGTTGATGCACAGCATCGCGATTTATTTACTGCTTCAAATATGATAATCGATGCAATTGTAAAGAACGAAAGTGAAAAACATATTACAGACCTGCTACATGTTCTTTTTACACAAACCAAAACACATTTTAAAGAGGAAGAAAAATATTTAAAAAAAGAAAAATGTTCACGGCTTGAACAACACAAAGAAGAACATAATCGTTTATTAGATACATTTAAAGACCATATTCTCGATTTTTCTCAAAATAGAATTAGTCCATATAATTTTATTGCTTTTATCTGTAATGATTTGGTAATAGGGCATATTTTAGGTGAAGATAAAAAAAGCTTTGATGGGTTAAAAAATTAACATGGCTACGTCGCATTTAAAACCGAAGGTATCACAGATATAATTAACAATGCGGCCATACTTATATTAAAAATACGCAACCAAATAGGATGCTCAAGAAATCGCGTGAGTAAGGTTCCAAAAAGGGTCCACATCGAAATAGCAGCAAAAGCAATAGGAATATTAATTAACAACCCCATTACAAGACTAAGCCAGTATGCTTCAGGATCAGTAAAAGCGGTTACAAGTGTAATGCCTGCAACCCATACTTTAGGATTTATCCATTGAAAGCCAACAGAACCTAAAAAAGTTATAGGTTTTGCGGTTTCTCCATTTTTTACAACACTCCCTATTCCTGTTGCAGTTGCTATTTTCCATGCAAGCACCATGAGATACGTTAAAGAGCCCCATTTAAGAATTTGGTGCGCAAGGGGAAAAGCTTTAAAAAGACTGCCGAGCCCAGCACCCATGAGTAAAAAAATAACATTAAAACCAAGTACAACACCACACGCATGCGGAAGCGTCCGTCGATAACCAAAGTTTGCGCCAGTTGCAAGTGCAATAAGATTATTAGGACCAGGGGTAAACCCTGAAACAAATGAGAACGATATAAATCCAGCTAGTAGCGTGTAATTCAACACAAAGCCCCTTTTACAAGCGTGTTTCTATAAACAGTAACAAAAAATTATTATACTCTTATTTTTTTTGTTTGTCAATAATTTATGTAGGATTATTAGGCTGTCAGCGAAACGAACGGGCTATTTTGAAAAGAAAACATACGTTTCTTTGACCTACAAGAGAAATATCTCTCTTGTTAAAGGTTAAAAGTAAAGTTCAGGCTTAATTGTTGTTCGTTTTCGGTTCCCGAGGTACATAAAAACCCGATTATTGATGAAATACCATTTATCCAGGTATGCAGTGCAGCAGAGGAGCGCAAGCCTCCCTTGTCATACGCCCATTGCAAACCAAGTGTTGTAAGGCTTCTATAGGCAAACATCGTTGCAATTTCTCCTGCGTGTGCTTCGTTCATAATTTCTTGAGGAATATGTACACTGGAGAAAAGCACCGCGTCTACAATTTTTGCAGGGAGGAGACCAAAAGAAATCTTCATTTCTTCATAACCAACACCTCTAAAAAGAGCTTCCTCGCCAATACCAGTAAAAGTATTCGATAAAAAACTAACCGCTCCAACAGCTATTAAACCTGTTAAAATTGGCACCTTGCTTGAGCCAATATAACTTTCACCAGTGTTCCACACAGCCGAAGATCTATCGCCAAGGAATGAAAATCCGGTTATTAACGCTGTCTCTACCAATAGCGGCACATACACTGGGGGCTGTAATAAAACCGTGGGATCATAACAGGACTTAAATACATCGGCAAAGCTAAGAACCTCAAGATTCTGTTCATATTCACCAGCTTCTGCCATGCTTCGAGCTTTGGCATAGCCCTGATAATATGACCACATAGTGTATTTCATTGATATGTTCGTAAGCAAATGGTTAACACTAGCATCACCATATAAGCCAGGCAATTGATTTAGACCAAGCCCACCAGCAAGGGCAATACCGCTGAGGGCCGTGTTGAATCCGCCTTCAATAGGATCAAGAATAATATGGGGTATTGTCGCTAAAAACAAGGTTGAGTGTAACACCGGTTCGACGTATTGCTCGCTCACGAGGGCTAAAGAACCAAGCGCTCCAAAAAAGCTCACATAAGGGATGCCCCCAAACAGCAACACTTGATTCCGTGTAAAATGTGGCAGAGGTTTTTTAGCATCGGTAGCCTGGCCACAGACGCTTGAACCTATGCATGCAAAGACTACTATTATAAGAATACATTTTTTTTTATATTTCATCACACACCTCTTTTGTCGGATTATATATATTACACTTTTTTAGTTGATGTGTCATTTGCAAAAGAGATATTTTGAAAAAACTTATTACAAGGACAGAGAAAGCTGAGTTAAATTTTTATGAACAAAATTGCGTGCCCTATTACGAATGTGGTATAAAACTGAGAATATTCGATATTGATAATTCAAAAATATTTCCTTATTCTTGGAAAAATGAAATTTATTTTGCCTTCGACAAAACCCTAGAATTTAATATTGGTACACGATTTGACCTTGCTTCGTCTGCTTTGTTTTTTATCATTTTAACGTCTCAAGAACAAGAAGATGATTGGCCTAATCACTAAAATGTAGCTTTTTTTCTATACATGTATACACAGTTACTTTGAGTTTTCTAATTCATCTAAAAACTCTCTATGTTTTAAGCCAATTAAATCCATAATCGGAAGTGAAAAAACAATACCTGCTCCTGGGGTTTTTAAATTTCCAGCATGCACTATTGATTTCATAATTTTTTTGTATTTTTCTTTTTCTCCCAAAATTAATATTATTTCTTTTGAGGACTCAACATGTATATTTAATAGTTTTTTAATTTCCTTATCTCCAGTTCCTCTACCATAAAAGATAGTGGCACCTGTAGCTCCTGCTTCTTTTGCCTCTTTTACTATGTTTTCTGCTTTTCCTCGCTCAACTATAGTTACTATACAGATTATCTCGTACATGATTTTTCCTCTTTATATTCTTGTTAATATGCCTAGGGTTAAAACTGAAATCACCGCTCCAATAGAAGTCAGTCCGACCATTCCAAATCCTGCCAAAAGAGGATCAACGCCTGCTAAAACGCCTGCTAGTCCTACTGCTATGAGCATGTTTAAGGGAATGTTTACAGAACCAGTTGTAGCACTTCCAGAATCCATTGCAATTGACACAAATGATTCTGGTGTAAAAATAATAAGTATAAGTATTAGTATTAACAATGGAACAATAATTTTTGTGTATGAAATATTCATAAGAATTTTAAAAACACCTAACCCCATGCCTAATCCAAAGCCAAGCGCAACGACATGTATAAGAACCTTGTGAGAAATAGCACCCTCAGATACCTCTTCTACTTGTAATGCTAAAACCTTTAACGCTGGTTCTACTAAGGTTCCAAAATAGCCGATTATAAAGGCTACAAAGACTATTAACCATTTTTTTTCTAGTATAACAATGTTTCTTCCCACAGATTCTCCCAACGGGATTAAACACATGGACGCACCTTCTAAAAAGAAATGTAATCCTAATACTGTTAAAACAAAACCAACAACAAATTCTTTTGTATTATGCAATGGTTTTTTTAAAATAAAAACTTGAAAAACAACTAAGGTTAGCACCAGCGGAACAATTGTTTTTAAGGTTGCCCACAAACTTCCTAAAATCTCTAGCAATTTAATCATACGCCCCCTTTTAATCACAGTATTAATCTCGTTGTGTCTTATTATTTCTTCTAATAGTATAATGTCGATAGGTAAAATATATAAGACCGCATATTCCACAGACCCCAGCAGGATAAAAAAGGACCGCGTTCCCAATGTGTTTAAATAATAAACCAGAGACACACGATCCACATAAAAAACCAATCACAATAGAAACAAAAAGTATTATTTCTTTTATAGGTAATGATATACCAGCAAAAAAGTTCCCTATAATTATTCCTAAATCAGTAAAAATTCCGGTTAGATGTGTTGTGCGAACAATTGCTCCAGAATAGGTAGTTCCCATAGCATTTTGCAACCCACAAGCAGCCGCAAGAATAAAATGTGCAATGTGTGGTTGTTTGTTAAAAATAAGATACGATACAAAAATCATAAAAGACTCAATAAACAACGCAACCCCATATCTGCGTCCTAGCTTTAATTGTCTCTCTCGAATTAAAAAACCACTCAATGCTGCTCCTGCAGAAAAACTTAGAAGAAGTAAAATAAAATAAATTGTTTGTGTAGAACTCCCCTGTGCAATGCTTAAGCCTAAGCTTGCCGTCGGGCCCGTAAGGTGTGAAACTGGTTGATTTAACACAGATTGTAACGTAAACACATTAAGACTACCGGCAACTGAAGCAAGAAAAAAAGAACCAAGCTCTACCCAAGCTGGTAATTTGGTTATCATTTTGTAATCCTTTTATAAGAGTTATAATATTAGTCCATTTT
>DASRMY010000075.1:0-8146 GCA_035647695.1 Treponemataceae bacterium
CTATTAATGTGGAATCTATACCTATTAGTTTTAATGATTATAGTTTTCTTGTTGAGTTGGATAGTCAATTAACAAAAACAAGAGAAAAGTGGAATTACACTTTAGACAATTTTTTAATTCAAGAAACATCGGGAACTCTGATTTCAAATCCTCGTCTACAACTTTCAGGAATATGTGATAATTATGGCTTTACTTCTTCTTCCTTAGTGTATAGCGATACAGTTGGAAGCCTAGAAGGTTCCTTGGGTGCTGGCTGGGATTTTTCAGATAGAGTTTTACATTCCGCTTTTTTAGATTTTTCAGCAGCTCAAACGCTTTTTCCTGAATCTTTAAATCTACGCATTAGAGCTAATAATCCTGAAAGGGCTGATTTTTCCTCCACAAATTTTTTAAGCAAACTCTTTTTTAACGCAGAAGCCCAAATTAATGAATTTAAAGTAGGTCATATTTTAAAAGATCAAAAGATTGATGATACAGTAAGTTGTTCTATAAATTTTCTTGGAAGTATTGATATGCCTTCTGTGCAAATCATGGTTGATAGAGCAAAGATGCGTGTAGGCAACGAATCGCTTTTGCTTTCAGGTATGGCGCATCTTGAAGATAAAGAAGCTTTTATAAACAATGCTTTTGTTTCTTACGCTAGTTATCAGGCAAATGATATTTCAGGTTTTTTTAATTTTGATACTATGAGTGGAACAGCTGATCTTTCTATTGCAGGAGAGCTTGACAAAAATGAACCGTTTTCAACAAAACATTTTGAAACGCCGATTAGTGTATCTTTTAAATCTTTTGCTAAAAAACGAGAAAATTATTTACAAGATTTTTCAGTTGATCTTATATTAAAAAAACTGCGTGGAAATTTCTTCAATGATAGAGATGAAGTTCCCGTCCATTTAGAAAAAAACAACAATCGAACATCTTTTTATATAGGTTCAAGCCAAGCATTTTCTGGTGTAATAGAATCAAATGGTGAAATTCATCTTTTAGCAACTAAAGATTTTCCTGTGTCTTTTAAAGGTGATGGGATTATACAAAACAATGAAATAAATGTATTTGTTGATGATATTTACATAGACGTTGCCCACTTTTCTGCTCTTTTAGATATTGATGTGTTTTCCGCGTATGGAGGTGTGTTAACTGGACAATTAATGGTTTCTGAGAGTATTTTTAATCCTTTAATGAATGGAACTATTACTGGAAAAAATCTTAGGGTGAGTTCGCCTATTTGTCTTGATGAGGTTATGTATACTGATTTATTTAAATGTCATGTACAGAATTCGAGGTTTATTATTAATGATGCTTTTTTTATTGGTGAAAAATCTGGTGGGCAATTTATTCTTGATTATACCATTGTATTAGAAGATTTTTCTGAAGTTATACATCATCTTGATGCAAAAAGTGTTAACGATAAGGCTATTTACGCATATTTCGAATTACCTATTGGCTATTTAAGAGGTGCTGCCACTACACAATTGAGTTTAGATATAACACCAAGCTTTTTAGATTTAAGAGGTGTAATTAATGTTCATGAATTAGATGCTGTTGTTAGTAGTTTAAGTTTTCAAGAAGAAGATTTGCCTGCCCCTGATTCGTTGTTTGAAACGCAGATAGACTTACTGATAAATATTAATCCTAAATCACGAGTTTATTTTCCATCCAAACAAAATCCTGTTATTAGAGGCTTGGTTGGCCAAGAAAAACCAATATATTTTACAATGGACAGTGCATCAAATACCTATTCTCTTAGCGGTGATCTTGTTGTAAGAGGTGGAGAAGTTTTATATATAAACCGTACGTTTTATATTCGCGAAGGAAAAGTAAGTCTCAGTGGTAATCAGGATGATTTTGACCCAGTTTTGAGTTTTAGAGCTGAAATAAGAGATCATGATGATAATGGTGATTTGGTAAAAATAATACTAACAGCAATAGAACAAAGATTAAGCCAATTGTCTCCAGTACTGACTTCAATTCCTTCTAAAAGCCAGACAGAACTAATGGGGCTTTTAGGACAAGCTGTTTTAGGCGATTTTGCTTCATCGAATAGTATGATTGGAAATGTTCTAGCAGGGGCCTTAGATTATGGTCTTCAGATAAGTGTGTTTAGAGGTGTTGAAAATGCATTGCGTGATTTCTTAAATTTTGATATATTCTCTTTTAGGACTACATTTCTTCAGAATGCAATGGTACAAGCGTTTATTCCTGTAGAAGATGATACAAATGTTTTATCCTTTGGTAACTATCTTGATGGGTCAACTGTTTATATAGGTAAATACATAGGAGACACCTTGTATGCTGATATGATGTTAGAAATAGTGTATGATAAAACCTTTGATGATAAAGGCACAATGAGAGGGCTAGGGTTTAAACCTGAAATAGGTTTAGAGTTTCCTTCTCCGTTTGCAACAATTCGATGGAGTATAGCTCCTGATGTAAGTTCGGATTGGAACCTACTAGTACCATATACATCAATTAGTTTATCTTGGAAATATGTCTTATAGTTCAATCATTAGGAGAAAATTAATGCCAATTAAGAAAATTACTCGTGTTTTTTTTATGCTTTGTCTTATGGCTCTTACAATTATTAGTGCAAGTGCGCAAGATAATTCAAATACAGAAGGGTGGTATTATGGTAAAGAAATTCGCAAAATAGATTTTAAAGGTTTAACAAATGTTAGTTCTTTAGAATTAGAGGGAGTTGTTTCTCCTTATGTTGGACAAAAGTTTAGCGATAATCTTTATGCTGATTTATTAAACAAAATGTACGGTTTGGAGTTTTTTGATGAAATTACACCCCGCGCATTGCCTGCTGATCCAGAACGTAAGACAATTGTACTTGAGTTTACAGTTGTAGAGCGGCCTATTATTTCATCAATAATATTTCAAGGAAATAATAAAATTCGAGACAGAGAATTGGCGGATGAAATTACAACAAAAGCAACAGATGTTTATATTGCCAGTTCTGTTTTATTAGCTGAACGTAAAATTCGTGATTTATACTTAAGAAAAGGGTATACTCATGTAACTGTTACTTCAAAGACAGAAGCGGTTGGCGATACTATAAGAGTTGTTTTTATTATAAATGAAGGAAAAGCAACTGTTATCACTTCTATTGAGTTTCAAGGGAATAAAAATATTACAAGTAGAACTCTAGCGAAAGAACTATCGCTAAAGGAATTGTCTTTATTTAATAAAGGAGCTTTTCAAGAATCTGCTTTAAATATAGATAAAAACAATCTTCTTATGTATTATTCCGACCGTGGGTATATACATGCTGAAATAACGGATATTGTACGTGATATTAACCATAATCAAAAAGAAAATCGTGATGAGATGATTCTTACTTTTAAAATATATGAAGGGGATGCGTATACTTATGGTGGTACAACTTTAGAAGGGAACACAATATATACAACAGAAGAGCTTTTATCTTTTATACGGGTAAAAGAAGGAGATGTTATAAACATGTCTCTTTTTCAACAGGGGCTTTCTGCAATAGCAGACATGTATTATGAAGATGGGTATACATCTAATATATTTAATCCTCAAATAAAGACCGATAGTGTAAACTATATTGTTTCATGTGATTTTTCAATTATAGAAAACCCACAAAGTCATATAGGTAATGTCATTGTACAGGGAAATAAAAAAACAAAGGATTATGTTATAAGGCGTGAAATACCGCTTGAAAACGGAGATATTTTTTCAAAAACAAAAGTACAAACAGGTCTTAGAAGTTTGTATAATTTACAGTATTTTTCAGCTATAGTTCCTGATGTTGTCCCTAGCTCCAAAGAAAATACAGTTGATCTTATTATAAATGTTGAAGAACAATCTACTACTTCGATAGAGTTTGGAATAACTTTTTCAGGAGCAAGCGATCCAGATTCATGGCCAATTTCTGCTTTTGCAAAATGGCAAGATTCAAATTTTTCAGGTACTGGCCAAACAATTCATTCTTCGCTTACAATTTCTACCGAGACCCAGTCTCTAGGATTAGGGTATGCAAATTCGTGGCTTTTTAACAAACCAATTGATTTTTCTGCTAATTTAAATTTTAATCGTAAAGCTAGTACAGCATTGCAATATATGTATTTGCCAGACGGTGTAAATAAAACCGATTACTATATGGAATATAATGAATTAATCTTAGGAGGCAGCCTTGCTCTTGGTAAGCGCTGGGTTCAGGATTTAGGCACATGTACGCTTGTTGGAGGAGTTTCTGTTGATTGCAAGCAAAATTTTTATGACAGCGATTTGTTTGAGCCCGTGGATAAAACAATTAGTGCTGATAATGGAAGGTGGGGACTTGAAAATTCGATATGGACAAAACTAGCTTTTGATGGTCGTGATATAAGCTATGATCCTTCTAAGGGATGGTTTGCTAGTCAGCAATTTTCTTGGACAGGTCTTATACCACAGATTGAAAATCAGTATTATTTGCGAACTGATACTAAGGGCGAATTGTATTTCACTTTGCTAGATCTTCCTGTATCCTCAAGTTGGAATTTAAAATTTGTCTTGGCCGGATATTCAGGGCTTTCACTGGTTATACCACAAAAAGACTCTTTGCTCAGCGATACAAGTAAGCTTTACATCGATGGTATGTTTAATGGGCGAGGCTGGAATTTGTATGCGGATAGAGGAAATGCTTTGTGGTCTAATTATATAGAACTACGTATGCCAATAGCTACAGGGGTTTTTGCAGTAGATTTTTTTGCCGATGCTATTGTTCTTGCGGATACGCCCACAACTTTATTTAATAATATAGGTGTTGAAGATTGGAGGTTTAGTTATGGACCTGGAATACGTTTTTCATTACCACAATTTCCTCTTCGCCTTTTGTTAGCAAACAGTTTTAGGGTAGAAAATGGTACTGTTGTTTGGGATGATGGTATTGCAGAAAACACTGGTAAACCACAATGGAAATTTGTACTTTCATTTTGTCTTACTAATAAATAGTGGTTTGTATGTAGCCTGTAAAAGCTCAGTTTTTGCAGGTGTTTTTTATAGAGAGGAGAGTATGAAAAAAAATATCGTATTATTTGCTTTATTATTTATTGTCGGCTTGGGTTTTGCACAAGAAATTACACGTTTTGGGGTTGTAGATACAGCTTTAGTATATTCAACTTTTTTTAGAGAGTCTTCAGCTGTAAGAAGTTATGAGTCCAAAAAAACAGGTTTTCAAGATGAAATTAATACTTTAACTCAAGACATTCAAAAGTTGCAAGAAAAAAAAATTAACTATGAAAAAAATGATAATAAAACTCAGGCTATTAAAATTGAAGCTCAAATTATACAAAAAACAGATTTTTTAAATGAATATTCACGTGCAAAAAACATAGAACTTGAATCATTGCGAAAAAATCTTGAAGCCTCTGATGGTTTTTATGAAAAATTATATAGGGTTATTTCACGGATTGCTGAAACAGGTGGTTATAGTATGATATTGAGCCTTCATCATTCTGACTCCATTTTATGGTATAGTCCTACTGTAGATGTAACAAACGATGTGATAACTGGTTTAAGTTCTATTCATTAATAGACAGAATATATGAATAAACAAACTCCGCTGATGCAACAGTATCAGCGTATAAAAAACAAGTATCAAGACGAAGTGTTGTTTTTTAGATTGGGCGATTTTTACGAAATGTTTGACGACGATGCGATAGAAGTATCTCGTTTGCTTAATCTTACCCTAACACATCGTGGTCAAAACCCCATGTGTGGTATCCCTCATCATGCTAGTAAGCTGTATATTGCACGTTTGTTACGCTTGGGAAAAAAGATTGCTATTTGTGAACAAGTACAACTTCCTACGAGTTCTAAAGGAATTGCAGAGCGTAAAGTTGTTGAAGTTATAACTCCCGGCACTGCCCTCGATGAGGAATATTTAGAAATGGGAACCCATAATTTTTTGGCAGCTGTTTGTTCTTTTAAAAAAAAGATTTCATGGGCCTATATGGATGTTTCAACTGGCGATTTTTTTGCAACGAGTTGGGATAGCGATGAATGTTGTTCAGAACTTAAAAAAGAATTAGGACGTGTACAGCCGCGAGAACTTATTATTTCGAAAAGTCTTTTTAAAAAAAAAGAAGTGCAACAAATTCTTCAAGAATATCCTACAATGTCTTTTTCTCGTGAAGATGACTGGCATTTTGGCTTTGATTTATCTACCGATGCCTTAAAAAAGCAATTTGGAACAATTAATCTTCGTCCTTTTGGTTTAACCGACAATTCTCCTGAGGTAGTTGCAGCAGGTTATCTTTTAAGGTACGTAATACAAAATTCTACGTTTTCACAGAGTAGTACACCTTTGCCCCATGTAACATCTTTATCTGTTTATGCTGATTCTTCTCGTCGTAATCTTGAGTTAACAAATAATTTACGAGATGGTGGTGTTACATATAGTTTGTTAGAATGTCTTGCTCATACAAAAACAGCAATGGGTAATCGACAGCTTCGTTCTTTTTTTATGCATCCTTTAAAAAACATAGATCACATCAAAAACAGAGAACAACACGTGTCAGTTTTCGTAAAAAACATAGGTATGCATGAAGATATACGGGGTATACTTGGAAAAATTCTTGATATAGAGCGTTTGGCAAGCAGAATTGTTATGGAGCGGGCTCATGCTAAAGATATTCAAGCGTTGCGGCTAAGCCTTGAATATTGGTTAAAAATGCGGCGCATAGCTGAATGCTATAGTGGTGAATTAGGAAACGCTTTTTGTGTAAATGAAATAGATACTGCCGAGTCAATTTGCGATTATATTGAAAAGTCTGTATTAGATGATCCTAGTACTAGTATAACTGAAGGAAGGCTTATAAAAGATGGTTGGTCAAAAGAGCTTGATTACTATCGTAATATAAAAACTAATTTTACTCAGTCTTTGCAAGAGTATTTGGACAAACTAAAAGAAAAAACAGGTATTTCAAATATGAAAATAAAATATACAAATAATATGGGGTATTGTTTAGAAGTATCAAAAGGTAAAATCGGCAGTGTTCCATCTTTTTTTGTTTTGCGTAGAGCCTTAGTTAATGCAAATAGATATACAACAGATAAACTCAGAGAACTCGAAACTGAATTAATCAGTGCACATGATAATATTATTGAGCTTGAAAAAAAATTATTTTTAGAAATTCGTAGCAAAATAAGTACACATGTACGGTATCTTTTGTCTATTGCCACAGAAATTTCATATATTGATGCAATAGCTTCCTTTGCATGGAGTGCGCGACTTTATAATTGGGTATGTCCTGACATAGATGCAACTACCAAATTAGAAATAAAGAAAGGGAGGCATCCTGTTGTAGAAGCTCACATGCCAACTGGCGAATTTGTTCCTAATGATACAAGTTTATGTGATGCAAACTTTGTGCTCATTACTGGTCCAAACATGGCAGGAAAAAGCACCTATTTACGGCAAAACGCTCTCATTGTGTTTTTAGCTCAAATAGGCTCCTTTGTACCAGCACAAAGAGCGAAAATAGGTATTGTAGATCGAATTTTTTGTCGTGTGGGCGCGTCCGATAATTTAGCGCGTGGTGAATCAACCTTTTTAGTTGAAATGACAGAAACAGCACTTATTTTGCGTGCTGCAACAAAACAAAGCCTTGTAATTATGGACGAGGTTGGTCGGGGGACATCTACTGAGGATGGTCTTTCAATTGCTTGGGCTGTTTCTGAATATATATTAAATTCAATAGGAGCTCGTACCTTTTTTGCAACTCATTATCATGAACTAACACGCATTAGCCATAAAAAACTTAAACTTTTACAAATGCAGGTTGCAGAACTTGATGGAGAAGTAGTGTTCTTAAAAAAGATACAAGAGGGCGCGGCCGAAAGTTCTTACGGTATTCATGTTGCAAAACTAGCAGGGATACCGTTGCAAGTGGTAAATAGAGCATCTGAAATACTTGCCAATGTGCAGAAAAAAACTCCATATACCGAATTAGCCACGAAAAAAGATGATCTAGTAGATAGAGAAACAAAACCGGTGCTTTCTCCTACTCCAGGACTGTTTACAGAAGAAGAACTTGTTTTACAAGAAATACTTTCCGCCCATCTTGATGATATGACACCATTGGAGGCTCTTCAAATGCTTGCAAATTGTAAAAAAAAATTATCTGGCGAATAAACT
>DASRMY010000076.1:0-5460 GCA_035647695.1 Treponemataceae bacterium
CTTCTATACGGGGCTGTGCTTCTGCTACAGATGGACAAATTTCAAGCATGTGAGCTCCAAGAATCATTTGGTTTCCTTTTTCGAGGTGATAGGTATAATCTTCCATAAATGAGACGCCTCCAGGTAAACCTTTTGCCATAACTTTTAAAGTTCTAACCATAGCAGCAGTTTTCCAATCTCCTTCTCCAGCAAAACCAAAACCGTCAGCCATCATGTTTTGACAAGCTAAACCAGGTAGTTGTTTCATACCGTGCAGATCTTGAAAATTTGTAGTAAAAGCTTTTGCTTCGTTATCTTCCAAAAAACTTCTTAAAGCTTCTTCAATACGAGCTTGTTCTTTAATATGTTCCATATTGAAATTTGAAGATTTTTTTTGATCAAAACTGTAGCGTTGAAAATATTGAGCGATGCGATTCTCAATCGCATGATTTGGTACATTTTTTATATAGTCAACTAAGTCTCCTACACCGAAATACGGGACAGACCATCCAAGATGTATCATTGCTTCTACTTTGTCACCATCGGTAACGGCAACTTCCCTCATATTGTCGCCGAAACGGACAACAACAAGTTTTTTTCCATCACTATAGGCAGCTGCGGCTCTCATCCATGTGTCTATACGATTTTGTACTTCTTTATGAGACCAATGTCCCGCAATGATTTTGCGTGGTATTTTCATTCTGGCTGTTATATGTCCAAATTCCCTATCCCCATGAGCTGATTGATTTAGATTCATAAAATCCATATCGATGGTATCATATGGTATGTCTTCATTAAACTGTGTGTTTAAATGAAGTAAGGGCTTTTCTAATACGGAGAGACCTCTTATCCACATTTTTGCAGGAGAAAAAGTATGCATCCAGCAAATGATGCCTGCACACAAGGGATCATTATTAGCTTCTTGAATAACGGAAAAAATACCGTTAGAGCTTTTTACTATCGGTTTCCAGATAATTTGATAAGGTAAGCTTGTTTCATTAAGGCGGTTTACAACTTGTAGTGAGTTTTCTTTTACCTGAAGGAGTGTTTCTTCTCCGTATAAATCTTGGCTACCGGTAATAAACCAGAAATTCATCTTTTCTATTTCTTTCATACTATCCTCCTATGGATCTATCTTTTTTTTCTTAATTATGAATGGGTTTTTGTATATTATTTTTGCTCTGTAAAATTACCTAGGTCTTTGTATTTTTCATAAAGTTTGTTGTAGATACTATTATTTTGGGGATTTGGTTTATGAATACGTTCAAGACCAGCAGTAAGTTTTTTTTGAGCTTCAAATACCGAGTCGTACAGACCTGCCGCTACTGAAGCAAAAATAGCAGCACCTATTGCGGGTGATTGATCGTTTGCTGTTACATGAATTTCTCTATTTGTTACATCAGCAAGAATTTGCATGCCCTTTTTGCTTTTTCGTGCAACGCCACCGATCGCAATAACTTTTTTGATTTCAAGCCCCCCTTTTTCAAAACATTCAATGATTGCTCTTGCCCCAAATGCTGTAGATTCAAGAAGTGCCTTTAATAGAGTCGGAGCATCTGTTCCAAGAGTTATTCCTTGGATTGCTGCAGTAAGGCTTTGATCAGCATAAGGTGTTCTTCTTCCATTTATCCAGTCTGTTGCTATAGGAGACTGTTCGGTCAATAGAACTTCTTCAGCTTTATCCTCTAGAGCAGGGAGTATTTTTTTTTCAAAAATTTCAGTCTCGTTATTTTTTATTCCGGCAATATTTTTATAAGGCCACATAAGAATATCTCTAAACCAAGCAAAATAATCTCCGTAAGCAGATTGTCCTGCTTCGTAACCAATCCAACCGTCAACTACGGAGCCGTCAACTTGTCCGCAGATTCCGGGAATACAAATTTCTGATTCCCCTTCCTTCGGTTTTGGACCGATAATAATATCACACGTTGATGTTCCTATACTTTTTACCAGAACACCTTCAGCTACATTTCCTCCTACAGCCCCAATATGTGCGTCATAGGCACCAACACAGACAGGAATTCCTTTTGGAAGTCCTGTTCTTTCTGCCCAATGTGAGCTTAAATAGCCTTGTGTTTTCTCTGTTGTCCATGTTTCTTTTCCGAGCGTGCGAGCTATTTGTGAAAGTTTTTGATCCAGTTGATCAAGAAAATCTGAAGAAGGATAACCTCCCCAACTTTCATGCCACATGCATTTGTGTCCTGCAGCGCAGCGACTTCTTTTTATTGTATTAACATTTGTGTTGTCGCATAACTCAGCTGTAATCCAATCACAATGTTCAATAGCAGTGTATGCAGCTTTTTTTACATGGGGGTTTTTTCGAATTGTATGTAGAATTTTTGCCCAAAACCATTCGGATGAGTATACACCACCACTAAAGGTTGTGTAATCAATACCACCCCATGTTCTGCAAAGTGTATTAATTTCTTCAGCTTCCGCTACTGAGGTATGATCTTTCCATAATATGAACATTGCGTCTGGATCTTCTGAAAATTCTTTTGAAAGAGCTAGAGGGGTACCTTCTTTATCTGCAAGAACAGGTGTTGATCCAGTTGTGTCAATACAAATGCCACGTATTTTTGACGCATCAAAAAGAAGCACCTTTTTAGCTTGTTCTAAAGCTTCTTTAATTGAAGTTGTTAAACTTTCTAGGTAGTCAAGCGGATGTTGACGAAACTGATTGTTTTTAGGATCACAGTAAAGTCCTTCTTTCCATCGTGGATAATAAGATACTGCCTGTGCAATTGAAGCTCCGTTGTAAGCATCAAGAATTACAACGCGCACTGAATCAGAGCCGAAGTCCGCCCCCAATACATAATGCTCTCCTGACGAAAAATTCATAGTTTACCTCTCTTTATGGTAATAGTATAATTCTTTTTATCTTTTAGTGAATCAAAAAAAATACGCAAAAGGTTTATTTTTTTTTGCCATAGATTTGAAAAAAGCAATAGAGGGTCTTTTTTCGTAGAATATTCAACTTTATTCATAAATTATTACCTTTAACAAGTTTTGTTTATTTTTACACGTATGGAATAGTTAATATAAGTTCAGTCCCCAAATACCCCAAATGCATTTAAGTAACAGCCTTTGGATCTGATGTTTTTCCTTGATAAACAGATGGAGAAAATCCATCTTCAGTTACGGTAGTTATTCTGGCTGTATTGTAATATGTAAAAGTATGTCGCCAAACCTCCTTTTTCACTTCTTCAACCGTCATATGCGCGGTATCGAACTTATTTATAGATCTTTTCCTTCTTGAGCGTTGTAAACCAGCTTTCCATACGAGCGTTATCGTAATACTTGTCCGCACCGCTCATGCTTTGAATTGCTTGAAAACCTCCAAGTATTTTCTTGTACGTATCCATTGCAAGACTTACAATCTCACCTCTATAGCAATCAAGTGTTGGTGAAATATAGAGTATCCCATCGCTACACTGAACCTGTGTAATATCTGTTAGCCATTTCTTGTTTGGCTCTGCTACTGTAAAGTCCTGATTAATAATATTTTCCGTACCCTTTCATCCTAATACCTCGTTATGTGTATTTTCAGACGTTTTGGTACTGAACTTTTATTATATCCCTCCATAATTGATTGTTAAAAAAAAACGTTCAAGAGCTACTGAACCCTCCATAAGATGCAATATCACCGTGCTATAAAGCAGCTCTTAAACGGCGTCAGAATATTTTTTTATTTAATCAGGGAGTAGTGTTAAACCAGACGGACATCTCATTTCCCGGCTTTCTGTTGCCCCACTGATAATATGGAATAAACCGCAGAGTTTTTGAGCCCATCTCTCTATCGCTTAAATACTCAAAATAGAGGTCATTGAGTTCAGCTGAATACTTTTCAAAACATGCTTCTGCTTCTATTGCTATTGTTCCCGGAGGCAAATTTGAATCTTGAACAAGACAAGTTTTTCTTCCATTTTTTATGCTGTACATATG
Source organism: Treponemataceae bacterium (assembly GCA_035647695.1). GTDB lineage: Bacteria > Spirochaetota > Spirochaetia > Treponematales > Treponemataceae > CETP13. The sequence continues at coordinate 3,925 of DASRMY010000076.1, forward strand.
CAACCCCGCTCCGTTATCAGCCTCCTCTGCACAATAAATAAGAGGACCCCGCTGAAGAGCAACTTTTCCAGCATTTTCACTGACATTTATATTAGTACGAATAAAACGTACTGACATTTCCAGCTCCAGCGTTATACTGTCGTTTGTATGCCATTCCCGCCGTATACCTATATAGCCGTTATTTTCGGTCTGTGCTACTGGCGTAATCGGACCATTATTCACCGTCAAAGAATAAGAAGAACACCAGCGGGGTACGCGCACAAACACCGTAAATTCTGCAGATCTTTGCAGATCTAATCTGATGCTGACCTTTCCGTCCCAGGGATAATTTGTTTTCATCTTCAGCTGAATCTTTTGACCGTCAGCTTCAGCAACACACCTTCCTTGTGCAAAATGGTGTATCCATAGACCTTCATTATTCACTGAACATAAATATTCCATAAATTGCAGAATAAAACGAGCGACATTAGTAGGACAACAGGCACAGTCAAACCAGGAAACCCTCTCTGGTGCAACATGAGCATGATCGTATCTGAACTTTGTTACTTCAGGAAGCAGTTTCAAGGGATTAACGTAAAAGTATTTCGTACCATCGAGCGACATTCCCGATAAGATTCCATTGAATACAGCCTTTTCCATAATATCAGCATAGATTCCTTTCTTTTCTATTGAGAGCATTCTCCATGCCCACATTGCAAGTCCTATAGAAGCACAAGTTTCAGTATAGCAGGTGTCGTTGGGAAGATCATAATCAATAGAAAACCGTTCTCCATGAGCCTGAGATCCCAAACCGCCGGTTATATACATATGCTTTTGGACTACATTATTCCAGATTTTTTTCAGTGCCGTTAAAAGGGAGGCATCACGGGTTTTCAAATACTGATCGGCCATTGCACAGTATAAGTACATTGCTCTCACAGAATGTCCCTGAGCGCCGGTCATCTCCCTAACCGGCTTGTCTGCAAGATAATAATCGGATCCAAACCATTTACTCTTGGGAATCATGCCTTCCATTGCTGCTTTACCAATATGAAAGTTGGGGACAGATCCGCGTATGTTGACAAAATAGTGAGCCATTTCTGTATATTTCGAGTTGCCTGTTGCCTCTGCTAACCGGTGTAGAGCAAGTTCAATTTCCGGATGACCGTCAAAACCGGGATTTTGGTGTTCTTCCTGACCAAATACTGTTCCAATGTAGTCTGCGTAGCGGCACATAACATCAAGAAAGGTTCTTTTTCCCGTTGCATAAAAATATGCAACAGCTGCTTCCATCATGTGTCCAGCGCAGTACAGTTCGTGTCCCATGACAAGATCACTCCAACGTTCACTCGTTCTTCCAGAGGCTATGAAATACGTATTAACATATCCGTCACTCATCTGGCTTTTTTCTATGAGCCTTACTAATTCATCAATAATGCTTTCAAGTTCTGCATCGGGCTTAAATCTAAGACTGTAGGCGGCTGCCTCTATCCATTTAGCAATATCGCTGTCCTGGAAAATTGTACCTTTGCGTTCGCCTTTTACTTCTCCTGAAGC
>DASRMY010000077.1:0-2933 GCA_035647695.1 Treponemataceae bacterium
GACGACAACTATATTGACACAGAGGGGTGCCGCCTGATTTTGTCGCTCATCTATCAAGAATCTTTCAACTTAAAGGACGAAAAGTTGTTATAAATACTTTCAATTGATCGGTGGTTGTTTTCACTTAATTCTGCCATATCGAGGGTTACCCGAGTAATATCATCAACTGCCATACTTGTCTCTTTTACGCTGCTATTTATAACTTCAGTTATGTGCATAAGATTATTCATTTCGGTCTTTATTTCACGACTTCCCGATTCAGTTTCAGACGCAAAATCGCTTACGCTCGAAGTAACAGTTGTAATTTCGTCCAGTGCAACCATTACTTCGCGGGAGGCTACTTGTTGCTCGTCCATGGCCTCTCGAATACGAACTCGTTCTGCACTCATATTTGAAATACCTGTACTAATCTGATCAAAACTATCCTTAACCCCTACTGAACTAGCTACTACTGTGTCAATAACCGTTTGAATTGACTTCAAATTAGCCTCAATGCCTTTTGTCTGTTGGGCAGAATTTTCTGCAAGCTTTCGTATTTCATCTGCAACCACCGCAAAACCTTTTCCATGCTCGCCAGCATGAGCGGCCTCAATAGCAGCGTTCATAGCAAGTAAATTAGTTTGAGATGCTATACCAGAAATGAGCGTGTTTGCTTCCTGAAGTGATTTAGACTGCTGCGTAATCATCTTAATTTGAGCAATAAGGGGATCAAGACGTTCAGTTCCCTCTGCAGAAAACCGTACTAATCCAGCAATTTTTTCGTTTTCGGTTTCGAGGATTGTCTGTACTGTTTGAATAGTAGTGAGCATCTGCCGGATAGATGCAGTAGACTCAGTAACAGCTGAAGACTGAGACTCGATTAATCCATTTAATTCAGAAATATTACCTAAAAACTGATCTAATGTTGCAGACGATTCTGTAACACTGGCAGATTGATGCACTACATTTTCTTGAATAGATCTGAGCGTGGCAGAAATTTCTTCCGCAGCGCTTGCTGTTTGCTGCATACCAGTGCGGAGGTCTTCACCCAAATTCATTAAGACACGAGTTTCATTTCTGATTCCCTGAATGAGATTACTCAAGCGTGCAGTAAAATTATTAAAATGAGAAGCCAACAAACCAAGTTCTGCCTTATCCGAAACAATGAGTTCTACACTTAAATCGCCTTCCCCTTCGGAGATCGATTTAAACGTACTCGTGACCTGCTTAATAGGCGTTTGAATCCGGACAGCAAACCGAATACCAATAAGAAGCAAGGCAACAATCAAAACAAAGATGACTATAAAAGACCAGAAAAAATCTTTTGCATAATTACTTCTTACTGCAACTGAGCGGTCTATTAACGAAAGAAGTTCTATGTTTAGAATCGTGCCAAGAGAATCTACAAACTGCGTTCCTGAGTCCCACACTGTAGTAAAACTCGATGAATAGGAATCTATTGAAGTCTCAGATGCAAACCGAATGAAAATTTCCATAAGCGTGTTTTTCAAAAGATTATAGTCAGAACCGGACAAAAGCGTCTCGATAGTAGCCTTTGATTCCGTGGTATAAATACTCGCAGGACTCGTAAGGTTTATTTCAATACTTTCAAAATCTCTAATAAGAGAAAGCATTACGTCTTGATTTGAAATACGGACGTTTGCAGAAAGAATTCCCCCCATAAGACCTCGGGCGCGAGCGGCTCCTTCAGCTGCTTCTTGCAATAAGGCTATAGAAGCCATGACTTTACCAAGACCACCTGTAGTAGGTTGATTCACTGCTTTGTTTTGAATAGTCATAAGAGAGCGAATATACAGCGTATAGGTGTCTATTACTTCTTCAAATGTGTTCAGTTTTCCAGAATTAATATCGTCTCGATTTTTTTGAATAGATGCTTGAAGATCTTGTATCTTAAATGGAAGATAAGTCGTTCGCTCAACAAAAGGAATTAAGGCCTCTATTGCCTTGTCAACTTCAATTCTTTGAGCGTTAACCGAAGCTTTTCCTGCGCCGGAGCCAGCATAAATAGAACTTAATCCACGCTCTTTCTGTAAAGCAGAAATAACAGAAGCAGTTGATTGTATTAACTCGATGTTTTCCATACTATGTGTGGCGTTTTCCTTAACAGGGAAGTGTTCTTGAGGTTTAAAATACCATCGTATTAGTAAAATATTTGGTGCTTAATTCCAGGCAGAAAGCTGTTGCTGCATCCAGGAGGCAACATCTAGACCATACACGCTGTTGAGGTTTTTACTTGTAAGTACAGCATCAGTTTTACCAAAGGCAATTTGTTGTGCGTTATCTAATAACAGGGTTTTAGTACCGTAGTTTTTTGCTATGCTTAAATCGTGTACAACTGAAAGAATAGCGTGGTTGTCTTGTTTCACCCATTTTTTTAATAAACTAAATATGTTTTTTTGGTACACCAAATCTAAATGGTTTGCTGGTTCGTCTAATAACAAAATTTCTGCTTCCTGAGCAAACGCCTGAGCTAAAAAAACACGTTGTAATTCTCCCCCACTTAGAGTGTTTGTCGCTCTATGTTGCATATCTATAATGCCGCATTGTTCTAGGGCAGTGTTTATCGCTTTTTCATCATTTTTAGATGCAATATCAAAAAAACTATCTTGCCATGCATATCGTCCAAGATGTACAATTTCACGGACTGTAAAATCATACGAGCTCGGGTTTTGTTGCGTTAAAACAGCTATTTTTTTTGCTTTTTCTTTTGGTGTGTATGTGTTTGAAGCTTTATTATAGAGTGATATTTTTCCGTTAAAAGGGATGGCGTCCGTAATTGCATTTATAAGTGTAGATTTTCCAGCTCCATTTGGTCCACATACCATGAGCCATTCATTAGCAAAAAGGCTAATGCTAATATTTTCTAATACTGTTTTTTTTCCTATTGAAACACACAGGTTTTTTGTATCTAATAAAGGGGTGTGTATTATACT
>DASRMY010000078.1:0-4704 GCA_035647695.1 Treponemataceae bacterium
GTTCTAAATTCATCTATTGAATCTTCATATATTTCCGCTTTTTCCATTTCTTCTTTGGTTAAAGCTGTGTTTATATGATTAGCAACAAAATCTAAAAAACTTTGTACTTGCACAAGTCCAGAAAGCAACTTATCAATACTCTTTTTTGAAAATTTCATCTTTTTATTAATACTGCGTTTAACAGAGTGTGCCACACTAAAAATATCATCAGTCAAACTCTCGAGTTCATCAACAATGTGTATCATTTTTGAAATTTCTTTTTGTATGTCCTCACTAATTGATAATTGTCTAAACTCAACAAGGTAGAGTGATATTTGATCTCGCATTTGGTCTGCATAATTTTCACGCTCTTCGATATAAACAAAATCGTTTTCTAAAAAAACTGGTGTTCTATCTATAAATCCACCTTGCAAGGTAGTAAACATTTCTTTAGTAAGCTGGGTCATGTCAGAAATTTCTTTTTTTACTCGAATAAGCCTACCCTCTAAATTTTCTCGATTACTTTGACTTTCAAATTTAAAATGGTATATATCGGGTGTTTCATGAAGTCCTGGTTTTACTAGCCGCTCTGTCAGCGCTGCAAGTTGATTAACAAATGGCAAAAACACAAGTGTACATAAAACATTAAAAATAGTATGTAGCACTGCAAGGCGTGTTGTAATATCGCCTGCATTCTCCCCTCCCGGAACAATTAAATATACCAGCTTTATGAGAGGAACCATAAAAAAAACAGCAAGCACGGTACCTGAAACGTTAAACAAAACGTGTATAAGTGCTGCTCGTCGTGCTGCAACCTTTGTTTTAAGAGAAGCTAAGACAGCATCTATAGTTGTACCAATGTTTGAACCAAGAACCATAGCTGCTGCAAACTCAAATTCTAAGACCCCATTAAATGCCATGGTAATAATAATAGCTGTTGTAGCCGATGAGGAATGGACAACAACAGTAAGAATTGCACCAGCCAAAATACCTATTAAACGCGCTTTTAAACCATACCCTGAAAAACGTGATAAAAAATGCACCCCTTCAGTATTTACAGTTGGTATTGCGTTTGTCAGCATAGAAAGACCTAAAAACAAAAGGCCAAAGCCCATAAGAGCTCTACCATAATTACGAAAGGTAGCTTGTTTTGCACTAGCTATGATAAAACCTATGCCAAATACAGGGACAGCTAGTAATGTTATTTTAAATTTAAATCCAAATAGTGCAACAATCCACGCTGTGACTGTCGTACCTATGTTTGCTCCAAAAATAACGCCTATTGATTGTTTTAAGGTTAATAAGCCTGCGTTTACAAAGGAAACAACCATAACGGTAGTTGCAGACGACGATTGTATAAGCATAGTAACCGCCACACCAGTAAAAACTGATGCAACGCGGTTGCTTGTCATCACTCCTAAAATTCGATGCAAAGCTGAGCCAGCACTCTTTTGAATACCTTCGCTCATCATCTGCATTCCGAACATTAGAAAGGCAATACTTCCAACAACTTGAAAAACTATCTGCACAATACTCATTAATCCACAATAACAGAAAAGTTTTTATTTCACAATGCTATATGGTAAATATTATACTTTTGCAAGCGTTGCTTTTACTGTCACATTGGGTATTTGACCAATTTTTCCTGTAAAGGCACCAATTGCATCAGTTGTTGCATCTACAATAAGCGTTATTATATTTAAATTCCGCTCATAATACGGTAAGCCCATGCGACCAATAATGCTATCGCCAAATTCACTGGTTACCTTATTAACAAGGGTGGCAGATGACCGATCTTTAACAATTACCGCAATTACTCCAACACTTCTTGATTCATCACTCATATAATTCTCCTTAGGTCTGCACGATGCATACCAGCTATAATGTATTGTATTATCATTTAATTTAACTCGTCTGTACATATATAGCTGTTATACATTTGCAAAACTTGCTATACTCAATAAATGAACACAGCAATTTTATGGGATATTGAAAACGTAACCCCGCCAAGAGGCACAAATTATATTCAAGCAATTGTAGATGCCTTGTCTGAAAAAAACAAAATTTCTTACGCTATGGCTTTTGGTGATTGGAGCCAAAATAATATTAAAAATATAGCGGGAGAATTAGCAGCCAATAGTTTTGAACTTATACATACTCCTCACCAAAAAAAGGTTAAGGATTCTTCTGATATGTCTCTCGTTGCCCATGGAGTTGAGTTGATTTTTCAATATCCGCATATTGAACAATTTGTACTTGTTTCTGGAGATGCCGATTTTAGGCCTCTTTTGCAAAGCTTGCGTAAATATGGCAAGCATACGCTTATTGTGTGTGATGTTACACGAAATGCCTCTGAAGATTTATTAAAAATGGCAGATAATTTTTGGGATTATCGAGATTTTATTAGTTCGGAGGACGATGATGAAGATTATACCGATTCTGTAAAACCTGCGGTTTCTATAAAAAGCGGCAAAAAAACAAACAAGCCAAATCACAAGCCGACTACTAAAAAACAATCTCAAGAACAAGCATTTGAACTTCTTAAAGATGCCATTAATTATATGCTTAAAGAAAATAAAACACCACAATTGGGTGCAGTTAAAATACGTATGAAACTTTTAAACTCAGGATTTGATGAACAAGTCCTTGGTTATCGTACATGGAAATCTTTTATTAATGATGCGGTAAGTAAAACAGATGTAGAATATGCTAATGATGAGGGAAATGAATTAACGCTCAAAAAAGATTCAAAGCAAGAATTACCAGAAGTTTTTACAAAATTGCTTAAAGAAATTAAGGGTAAAGGACTTGTTCCCTTTAACGAGGTTGCAAAACACCTACCATATAGAGATTATGGCTATTCTCGGTTTAAAAAACTAGCAATGGATGCCGAAAAACGCGGGCTTGTACATGTTGAAAACATAAAAAGAACCTGGTTAATCGAAGCAGTATAAAAGCCTATCTAATAAAGATTTACATCATATTTTCTCTAAACTCACCCGGTTCCCCTGTCCATATTTGTTTTCCCTGCTTCATAATTGTTATCACATCACTCATTTGCTTAGCTTCTGCAATATCGTGTGTTACCATAATGCCAGTAAAGCCTGTTTCTGCTTGCAGGCGTTTAATATCTAGTGCAAGTTTTTTTCTTAACGGAGCATCTAAAGAAGCAAAAGGTTCGTCAAAAAGTATTAGATCAGGTTTGACAATAAGGGTTCGCGCAAGACTAACTCGCTGCGCTTCACCTCCAGAGAGGCTATCAGGGTACCGTTTTGAAAAATCACGCATTCCAAATTTTTCAAGCATGTGCTCAGCTTGTATTCGACTCTCTTTTTTAGATATTTTTTTTGAGCTTCGTAACCCATACGCAACATTATCATCTACTCGCATATGTGCAAATAAAGCATGGTTTTGAAACACCATACCAACACCCCTTTTTGCCGGGGGTAGCTTAGAAATATCTCGTCCACCAAGCATGATTTTAGATTCTTTTTTTGACTCTAAGGTACTCGTTTTTGAAAAAGAAAGAAGTCCTGAAATAAGACGAAGAACTGTTGATTTACCACTTCCAGATTGTCCAACAATACCAAGCATTGTACCTTTATCTAATTCGCATGAAAATTGAACAGAAAAGGTATCCCATCCCTTGGATATATTTACTATAGTAAGATATTTTTGCATCGTTTTTACCCTTTTTTACCCTTTCTCATTTGTAAAACTCCCTGCATTTTACCGTTTGTTAAAGCGACTACTGATCAAAAAAACTGTTGCTGATAAAACCATAAGAATGCATCCACAAGCACAGGCCTGTCTAAAACGGTATGAACCAGCAAGTTGATACGTAAATAATGCAAGTGTGTTATAGCGTGGTATTGCTAAAACTAAGGGCAAACTTGCATCCCCACAACTCATTGCAAAACAAAAAGCAAAGGCATTAAAAATGCTTCGTTTTACCAGCGGAATTTCAACTTTAAAAAATACATCTAGCGGATCATATGAAAGCAATCGTGCAGCCTCAATTGTAGCTTTAGGAATACGATCTACCGAATGCGATATTTGCCTAAAAGCAAAGGGCCAATATAAGGCTGACTGGGCAAGTATTAGTAATAATGGGGTACCTTGCCGAACTAAAATAGTTATACCAAATCCCATGACAACCGATGAAACCGCCATTGGTAGCAATGGCAATATGCGTAAACTTCTTCTGATATTATATGGGTCTATGCATCGAGTAAGCAGTGCAAAAAAAAGGCCTGTTGTGACAGACAAAGTTGCAGTTGCTAAAGCTGTTTGCAATGTGTTTTGCAAGGCAAATAAAAAACTTTTATGACTAAAAAGTGTCGTAACATTACTAAACGTAAGCATGACCCTACCGGTATGGGTAAAAAAAAATGCGTGTGCAATAATTGAAACAAGCGGTAGTATAAAAAATAAAAGAATGCACAGAGCAAGAGCGACAAACAAGGCTATTTCTTTATAATTTATTTTATTGCCCCATTGAGTCGACCCTAAAAAGGTCTGTTTTTTTTTAAAAGGATCGTAGGCAATTCCTGTACTTTTAGCAGCATGTTTTTCTAGCCTGCTATATGCCATTATTATTAGGATTGCAACAGAAGTTTCTACAAGCGCAAGCATAGCAGCAGTTCTAAAATCTAGGGTAATTCTTGCAGCTTGATAAATAGCAACCTCTAGCGTTGTTCCCCCAATAGCACCAAATAATAGGAC
>DASRMY010000079.1:0-17690 GCA_035647695.1 Treponemataceae bacterium
GGATATACGAGATGTTTAAGATACAAACTTTAAATAAAATTTCTCCCAAAGGATTAAGAGAATTTCCACACGAAAAATACGAAGTAGCTTCAGAATTTTCTAACCCAGACGCTATTTTATTACGTTCTTTTGAAATGCATGGAATGAACATTCCTTCATCTGTCAAAGCAATAGGACGTGCTGGCGCAGGAACAAATAATATACCGATTGAGCTTATGGATAAAAAAGGTATCCCCGTTTTTAACACACCAGGTGCAAATGCTAATGCTGTCATGGAAATGGTTCTTTGCGCATTGCTTATCTCAAGCCGTCCAGTAATAAAAGCTGCAGAATGGACAAAATCCCTGAAAGGTAAAGGCGACAATATTCCAGAACTATGTGAAAAAGGTAAAAGCCAATTTAAGGGTCCCGAACTGAGAGGTAAGACATTAGGCATAATTGGTCTTGGTGCTATAGGCACAAAAGTTGCCAATGCTGCCAGCGCATTAAAAATGAATGTTATAGGATATGATCCGTTTATTTCAGTAGACGCAGCTTGGGGATTAAGCCGACGAGTTCATAAGGCTGAAAACCTTGATAGCTTACTTGCACAATCTGAGTATATTACAATTCATATACCACAAACACCAGACACCAAAGGGCTTATAAATGCTAATAGCATAAAAACAATGAAAGATCAAATACGCATTATAAACTTTGCTCGTGGTGGACTCGTGGTAAATACTGATATTATTAAAGCATTAAAAAGTGGCAAAGTTGCTTCTTTTATTACCGACTTTACAGACGAAGAACTATTGCATGCAGAAAATGCTATTTGCTTACCACATTTAGGAGCTTCAACACCAGAGGCGGAAGACAATTGTGCAATGATGGCTGTAAAAGAACTAAGAGATTTTTTAGAAACTGGTGCTATTCAAAATTCTGTAAACTTTCCACGATGTACAATTGACACACCAATACCGCAAAACGGAACCCGTTTATGCATTTCAAACAAAAATGTACCTAACATGGTAAGTCAAATCACATCTTTACTTGCAGCTAATAACCAAAACATTTCTGGAATGATAAATAGAAATCGCAATAACCTTGCATATAATATTATGGATATCGACGGAGAAGTAACGCAAGAGACAATAGAAGCTCTTCAATCTATAAAAGCTGTAATTAATGTACGGGCTATTTACGAGTCGAAACCTAATTAGCTTTAAAAATTTGAAAAGACAACTTAAACAAATACAAAACAGCATGAAATGCGAAATATAGTGCGGTTTTCGCACAAACCGTGCTGTTTTGTTGTTTTTTCAACAAATCGGCTTGATTGTATGTTTTTTTTATGCCATACTCCCAACGATTTTAACATAGGGAGATTTTTTATATGGACATTAAAACCCGGAAACCTATTAGATTTATCCGGATGTTCGCCGGACCTCTAACATTAGCTTTCTTTTTTATTTGTGCATCAGTTTGTATAAGCCTGTTTTTGCCAGAAAAGAGCACACAAGAAAAACTAGAAAAGGCAGCAAACCCAAACCTCTGTGATACTTTAGAAAACGATTCTACACATCAGACAAAAGGTTTACATAAAATTAGCTTTACTGCCTATACAGCTGCAGTAAAAAAATCAGCGTCTATAAATGATGCTATAAAAAAAGAGTCTTTAAACAAGCAGGTATTAGCAGTTACAAAACAAGAAGATGCAGGACTGCAATACTACCGTCAACTTAGCACTCGCCCAGCAGTCATTAATTTTTATTCAGAAATAACTGGTTGTAAAGAAATAGCTATTGCTATTCTTGAACATGCTAATAAAAATGACATTCCTCTTTCTCTCGGCTTTGCTCTTGCATACTGTGAAAGCAGATATAATATCAATGCAGTAAATAGAAACACCAATAACTCTATTGACCGTGGTCTTTTTCAACTTAATAACAAGTCTTTTCCATATATTAAAGAAAAAGATTTTTTTGATCCGCACGTAAGTGCTAAGCAGGGGTTAGCTTTTTTACGCTATTGCTTAAATACAGCTGGAAATGAAGTTAGCGCATTAGCAATGTACAATGCAGGGCCTACATGTGTACGATCAAACAGAACACCACAGCAAACATTAAATCATATTTCTAATATTACAAACTACCAAAAAGGCCTAGACGAATTATTTGCACAAAAAATTGCTGCACTAAATGAGCTACATACCCAACCGCTTATAGCAATGAGTTTGAATAAATAAGAATTACTATAAAAATAAGGCGTTCGAAATTATTTTATATTTTTGAGCGCCTTCATCTTCGCATAGTATTTTTTTAAGCTCTTCATTTTCTTCAACAATATAATAATAGTGCGTATGCTTTTTGTACAATGCCTTCATAAAATTGTTAGCAAAAACACATGTTTCTTTAACAGATACTTCTGTCTTCATTATTTCATAATAAAAATGTGACAACGCAAAGCCAATAACACTTTCACAATCTTTTATTCGACGAGCTAGATGCTTCATCGCATCAATAAAACAGCCAACAAGATATTGTCCTGCATTTTCGCCATCTATTACCTTGTCTACTGGATAACTATTTATGCCCCAAAAGTTCTTACTATCAGAATACGCATTTGGAACCAAATATACCAACAGGCCAGCGGTTTTAGCCTTTTGTATATTATCACGCAAAACAGCAAGGTATTCTTCATTGAAGCTATCTTCCACAGGTTCAACAATATCCCAATAAACTAACCAACGCAACATATTATAACCCTGGTTTTTTATATGTTCAAAAAAAGCAGACATTCCTTTGTCTTCAGAATTAAGCTTTTTACGCATAGCAAGAGTATCGTTAAAAGTAAAAACTCGTAAACTAACAGGAATGTTTTTAGCAGTATATATTTGATTATCTTTTATTACTATCGCTGGATCAAGTTTCATGCTATTCCTTTATGAAGGATTAAAAAAATGACCACTAATGTCAAAAAGACACAGCGGTCATTCTCTAAAGCTACGAGTAAAAAGTTATTCTGTTAAAATTCTTATTACTTCTGCTTTATCTGTAGTTTTTAAAATTTCTTGACGTTTTTCTGCACTCTTAAACAAAAGACTTACTTCTGCAAGAAATTGCAAATGCGGACCGGTTTTATTAACAGGAGAAAGAGTCATAATAAAAATTCGGCATGGCTCCTGGTCTAAAGAATCAAAATCAACAGGATTATCAGAGATGCCTATACAAGCAACTAAGTCGTCTACAGTGTCTGTTTTCCCATGAGGGATAGCTATACCATGTTTCATACCTGTTGACATCTTTCGCTCTCTATCCAGAACGCATTCTCTTGCAGCATCTCTATCTTTAACTTTTCCCGCTGCAACAAGGATATCAAGCATTTCGTCAATAATTTCTTCTTTGTTCGTTCCCTTTAAACTAAGGTTAACTGTGTCTGTTGTTAATACGGTTCGTAAGTTCATGAATATAGTGTAGTTCTACTTATTGTAAAAGTCAAGCTAAAAACTTTGTCTTTTTCTCAATTTTTTTTCTTAAATATGATACACTACAATCATGGACAATTTATCAAAGCTTTATACAGATATACACCGCACAATAAAACACGACAGAGCTCAGCACGCTGGAGAACATGACGGCTTACGGGCCTCTAATGCTGTTGCCCAGCTCTTTGAAAAAAAAACAGCAGGGCTCGGTGAAATTCCATGTGCAATTACCGAACACTGGCTAAACACATATATAAAACCTTCAAAAAACATAGCTCAAGAACCAGGCGAAACAAACATAGATTGGCTTGTAAAAGTCTTCTCACTTTTAAACGGAACATTCGACACTGACATGGACTTTCCACAGAGTGATTGGAAAAAAATAGCCGATATAATAAAACTTGAAGCAGAAGACCTGCCGCTTGATATCCTATCAGATATAATGGCTGTTTTTGTTAATAGAAGGATTCTATAAAAGGAAGTATTTTGTCCTATACCCACTATGAAAAGTGCCACCTTTGCCCTAGAAATTGTAGAATTAACAGAAACAAGAGAGAAACTGGCTATTGCAGAGAAACAAGTCAATTATACTTAGCTTCAAGTTGCCTGCATTTTGGCGAAGAACCACCTATAACTGCTAAAAAAGGAAGTGGTACCATTTTCGTACGTGGTTGTAATTTGCGATGTGTCTTTTGTCAAAACTATCAAATATCACAAAACGGAATGGGCGCTGCTGTTACAACTACTGAATTTGCAGATATGTGTATTAGACTAGCAGATATGGGTGCTGAAAATATAAACATTGTAACAGGTAGTCATGCCATTCCAACTATCGCAGCAGGACTCGAAATAGCAAAATCAAGTGGTCTTTCTATTCCTGTTTGCTGGAATACTAGTTCATATGAAACAGTAGAAGCTATCAACATGCTTCAGGGGCTGGTAGATATATGGCTTCCAGATTTAAAAACATTAAACCCAATACTTTCTCGTTCTGTTTTTTCAGCTCCTGATTATCCTAAAGTTGTAAAAAAAGCAATTAGCCGCATGCTTGAGCTTTCTCCCTTAGTGTTTGAAAACAAAGAAATTACAACACAGGCAGGAGCTAAAACACAAAAAATGCTTTCTGGGGTAATCATACGGCATTTGGTCCTTCCAGAACGTCTCGATGACACTCGTACTGTTCTTGACTGGCTAAAAACGCATGCTGATTCTAAAGCATGTATATCATTAATGAATCAATATACGCCCGTTAACCCAGAAAAAACAGTACATAGTGATCCAGCGTTTACTTTTACTAAAACAGAACTAAAAGAACGCTCTGCCGCTTTTTTAAATGTTCAAAACAGACCTATAAACAAAAGCGAGTTTCATCAAATAGTAAAAATGATACACACCTACAAATTTGAACATTTATTTTATCAAGAATTTGAAGACGACACAGAATGGCTACCAGACTTTAGCAAAACACATCCTTTTAATCACAAACTAGCAAAACCTGTGTGGAGCTGGATAAACGGATTTGAAATCTAGGTTTTTTACAAAAAGTTTTACAAAACGACTATTAGAGTATATAATCGAATACAATTTAGCATATAACAACGAGGAGCCTTTTAATGGAAAAAATGACTGGCACAGCAATACCACTTTCTGCATTGAAAACAAAAAATAGTTTGGGTTGTGGAGAATATCCAGACCTAATCAAATTTGCAGATTTTTGTTTAAAATCTAACTTGCAGATAATACAATTATTACCTATAAATGACACGGGAACCTCCAGTTCTCCTTATAATGCTCTTTCAGCCTTTGCTCTTCACCCTATATACATAAGTATAAAAAACCTTCCTGAAACACAAAAAAATCAAACTATTAAAAAAAACATAGCAACCCTAGAAGAAAAACATAACAATAAAAAACGTTTCGACTATACGTTACTACGAAAAGACAAAATTGCATTACTACATAAAATTTATACAGCTGAAATAGAAACATTAAACAAAGATACTGTTCTTGATTCATTCATTAGACGCAATGAAAACTGGCTTCCTTTTTATTGCGTTTACATGGGTTTAAAAAAAATAAATAACGAAGCTTCATGGAAAGAATGGACAAGATATGGCACGTTGGACAAAAAAGAAATTCTTAAACGATGGAACAGCGCCAAACTTTTAACAAAACATCGCTTTTATGCGTGGATACAACTTCGCGCACATGAGCAGTTTTTAAAATCTTCTCAATATGTTAAAAAACAAGGCCTTTTACTCAAAGGTGATATTCCAATTCTAATGAACGAGGACTCAGCTGATGCGTGGTCTTTCCCCGAATATTTTAATACAAAACTCCGCGCTGGCGCTCCTGCAGATGAGTTAAACCCCGAAGGGCAAAACTGGGGGTTCCCAACATATAATTGGGAAAATCTTGCCAAAGACAAATACGTTTGGTGGATAGACCGCTTAAAACAATCAGCCAAATACTATGAAATATACAGAATAGACCATGTGCTCGGCTTTTTTAGAATTTGGAGTATACCGGAAGGCGATTGCACTGCTTTAAACGGATGGCCTATGCCCTATAAAGGTATTAGTCGAGAGGAATTACACCACATGGGGTATGATGATGATAGAATTCGATGGATGTCAAAACCACATGTTCCTACAAAAATAATTGAAGAAGTTAATAACAATGATTATTTAGCAGCCCATGGCGAGCTCAGAAAAATAATGGTTAGAATAGGAGATGAAGAACTTTGGGTTTTTAGTGATACTATTGTCTGCGACCAAGACATTTTGGACAGAGAAGACATTCCTCTGCCTATTCGACAAAAACTAGTCGATTGTTGGCGCAATAGAATGCTTGTAGAGCCAGAACCACATGTTTTTTATCCTCAGTGGACATTCAAAAAGTCCACATCCTGGCAGTCGTTAAACCATAACGAACAACAATCTTTTGAAACCCTAATTTCAAAAAACACTGTTGAGCAAGAAGCTATGTGGGCTAGCCAAGCACGCACACTGCTTGGCATGCTAAAGAAGAATACAAAAATGATTGCATGCGCAGAAGACCTAGGTTCTATGCCCGATTGTGTACCAGCTGTATTAGAAGAATTAGATATATTTGGCTTGCGAGTAATTCGTTGGAATAGAAAGTGGAAAGAACATAACCAACCTTTTTATAGTTTTAACGAATATCCCAAGCTCAGTGTTGCAACAACATCAGTTCATGACTCCTCGACACTACGTCTATGGTGGCTTAACGAAAGCGATGCACTAGATTTTTACAAACAATTTCCACCAGCACAAATACCTGGGATCCATTACAATGAAGGCGAAATCCAAGTTAGAAAATTTAGTTCTAAAACAGCTCACTACTTACTTAATGCAATCGCCCAAGCAACTTCTACATTTTGCATCCATCCAATACAAGATTTTCTTGCATTAGGTGAAAATTTGTTAGATAGCGATGCAGGCGCGGAGCGAATTAATATTCCAGGTACTGTTAGCGATTTTAACTGGACATATCGCTTACCAGTACCAATAGAAGATTTAAAATCAAATGATTTGCTTTGTTCAAATATTGCATCAATTGTTACATCACATAACAATATATAAGATTTATTTTTCTTTGACTTTTTGATTTATATAAACCATGCTATAATACATGCACTATAAAAAGGAGTATATGATGACTTGCAACTATACACATTCATTTAAAGCAACAGAAGGTCTATCAAAGAGACCTGAACGAGACATGGAATTCCATATCTCCCGAAAAGCACGTAAACAATACAATTTTTCTGACGAATTATTTTCTACAAATGGAAATGTAATTTTTGCTAATTTTACAAGCGTGCGTAAATTTGCTCAAAAAATTAACAATAAAATTGATCCAGTGCTTCACCCTGAAAAAACAATAAGGGCAGGACAGTTAAATGCAATGGGGCTTCTTGATGAAATTTTTCATATTGTATGCAGCCAATACCGAGACCAAAAACAACAAGATGTTTTTAAAAAAGCCCTTGCTCATGTCCAAAAAACGTGTGGTAAAGAAAAAATAGACAAAATGCTATTAGAATTTACCCAAGAGTTTCCTCCTTCAGCTGTTTATAAAGAAAAAACAAGCGCTCAGGAATACCTTAATGGCACAACAAAGGGAATCTCTCATAAAATCCTTACACTAGAAGAAATAATATTATTGCATTTGGCAAATGAAAACCCTGCTTTTGAACCTTTTCTATTTCTTTTTAGTGATGAAAAACTGAAAAAAAATAAAACATGGACTACATCATGGATACAGATAAAAGAGTTTTTTGAAACACAGCCCACCTTTGGTCCAAAAAACAATACACTTATACATATGCTCAAAGAACCTGTTATAGCAAGCCCTCATAGTTTAAAAGGCCAACTCGATTATATCCGTAAATACTGGTCACGCCTTCTTGGAGAATGGTTGCGTCGATTGCTTTCAGGTATTGATATGATTTCAGAAGAAGAAAAACCTGGCTGGAATAACCATTTCTCAGGTCCACCGCCTATGGATCCGTATAGCTATGATTCACTAATGAAAGAATACGAAAGATACAGTCCTGACAAAGACTGGATGCCTCGTGTTGTGCTAATGGCAAAAACGGTTCTTGTATGGTTAGACCAACTGAGTAAAAAGTATGAGTCAAAAATCACACGACTTGATCAAATCCCTGACCAAGAGTTAGATAATCTTGCACAAGCTGGATTTACCGGACTGTGGATTATTGGTATTTGGGAACGCTCTTGGGGAAGTAAACGAATTAAGCAAAAATGTGGGAACCCTGAAGCAGCAGCAAGTGCATACAGCCTTGACGATTATGAAATTGCTAAAGAACTTGGAGGATGGGAAGCTCTTGAAAATTTAAGAACTCGATTATGGCTAAGAGGAATACGGCTCGCTTCTGATATGGTTCCTAACCATACTGGTCTTGATTCTAAATGGATAGCAGAAAAACCACATCTATTTATTCAAGCGCCAGAGTGTCCATTTCCTAGTTATAATTTTGACAATGAAAATGTATCTATTAATCCTAAAACAAGCATTCATCTAGAAGATCATTACTATGACAAAACTGACTGTGCAGTTGTTTTCAAACGAGTAGATAACCAAACAGGAGCTGTTAGCTATATTTATCATGGAAATGACGGAACTGGTATGCCTTGGAACGATACAGCACAGGTAGATTTTTTAAATCCTGAAGCACGTGAAGAAGTAATACAAAAGATTTTGCTTGTTGCACGAAATTTTCCAATAATCAGATTTGATGCAGCAATGGTCCTTGCAAAAAAACACATTAGAAGGCTGTGGTATCCAGAACCAGGACAGGGAGGCGATATCGCTAGTAGAGCAGAGCATGCTATAAGCCGCGCAGATTTTGAAAAAGCAATCCCTAATGAATTTTGGCGAGAAGTAGTAGATAGAGTAGCAAAAGAAGTACCCGATACATTGTTACTAGCAGAAGCTTTTTGGATGATGGAAGGATATTTTGTTCGAACACTAGGCATGCACAGGGTGTACAACTCTGCTTTTATGAATATGCTCATGAAAGAGGAAAATCACAATTATAAAACCACAATAAAGAACACACTTGAATTTGATCCTCAAATCTTAAAACGTTATGTTAACTTTATGAACAACCCAGATGAAGAAACTGCTGTTGCCCAATTTGGAAAAGGAGACAAATATTTTGGTGTTTGTACCCTTATGGTAACAATGCCAGGCCTACCAATGTTTGGACACGGACAACTGGAAGGCTATTCTGAAAAATATGGGATGGAGTTTGTAAAAGCTTACAAAAATGAAGAAGAAGATATTGAGCTCATTGAGCAACACAAACGTGTTATTTTTCCACTACTAAAGAAAAGATACATTTTTGCAGAAGTTGATAATTTCTATCTTTATGATTTTTGGAATAATAATACAGTTAACGAAAACGTATTTGCCTATTCAAATCAAAGTAGTTCTGAAAAAGCATTGGTATTTTATAACAATAAATATGAACAAGCTTGTGGATGGATAAAGGAAAGTTGTGCGTTTGCTGTTAAAGACAGTGAAACAAGCTGTCATATGGAAACAAAATGTCTCGGCGACGCGCTTGGACTTGAAAACAGCAATAAAAACTATTGTGTTTTTCAAGAACAAAAAACTGGTCTGTGGTTTATACGTAGCTGCGCTGAAATATACAACAAAGGAATGTATGCTGCACTAAACGGATTCGAGTATCAGGTTTTATGGAATATAAGCCAAGTGAGCGATGACGGAACAGGTATGTATAGTACTTTATGTAAAAAGTTAAATGGCCAGGGTGTATCTAATATAGATGTTGCATTAAAAGAAGTTTTTCTTAAAGACCTATATAAAACACTAGAAGATTTTGCAAGCAATGATTTGTTTGTAGATATTGCCAAACTTTGCAGACCTGTTAACACAAAAGCGAAAAAGAAAGCAATCACCTTGACTGCAGCCTTAAAAAAAGCAGAAGAGCCTGCTCTAGCTTATTTTGCAATGATAGAAACCTTTTTGCAGGGTAATTATGGTTCTTCAACTGTTATTGATAGTACAAAAACAGGCGCTAAAATAGCAGCTGAAAAAACATGGCTTAGTTTTAAAAACAGAATAAAACGGCTTGTAAACTTATATACAAACGCTCAAAAACCAGACAGCAGCGCACTTGAAAAACTTTTATATAATTGGATGCAGACTGTTCCTTCTATGACCGAAATGCTAACCAGCATAATTATTTTATATACTTTGCGAAATGTAATTGGTGATAAGGCAAACATAGAAGACACTGTAAATCTTGTGCAATTATGGTGCTTAGATAGAAAAATACGTGATATACTTGTAAGTTACGGCTTACCATCAAAGGATATGTACGAAACATTCAAAATTATGCAAGCGGTTACCCCATTTTGTGATGAAAAACTGCACGCCGCGAAACTCCGCAACAGTGCTTATTCTCTTGTTTCTACACTGTTAGCAAGCGATAACGCCCCGCTTGTAATGGGTAGTAATAATTTCGAAAACACCTTGTGGTTTAACAAAGAAAAATCTGACTTTGCATTTAATATGGCTATTGTACTCTATGTGATATTTGCTGCAAATCCAACCGACTATCCTAAACTGCAAGAGTTAATTGTAATTTTACAAGAAGAGCGCGATAAATCAGGTTACAAGGCTGAACAATTACTTAGTCAACTGGAACCTACTAAACAAAATAAGTCAATCTAATTCTTCTAAAATACGCTCGATCGAATCTCGGTCGGGCGTTATTTTTTTATATGGTTTAATTGGCACATATATGTCCTTTATACGCTCTGGTAACTTTGAAGATTCTCCGCACCATTGTTGTATTTGTTGGTTATATAGAGCAGGATGATCCGCAGCAACAAGCACCACAGTACTTCCGCCCTCTCCAACTAAACTAATATGTTTTTTTGCTGCAGCATAGGCACGCGCAGTCGATGGATCGACAAGCTCTCCGTATTTTTTTAGGAGCTCTTTACACCCTTCCTGAGCATCAAACTCAGAAATATCGGTTGGAAAAACCAAGCCGTTCATTACTGACGGATTAGCCGTAAAAATTTCTTCGAGACGTTCAATGTTTGATGGATTAACTGGATCAGAAGGACCTCTCCTTGAAAGAGGCACCATTGAATCTAAAATAGAACAATTTCCATCAGGGGCGAGACCTAAAGAAGGTGATGAATTTGTTATAAATCCATTTACTGGTAAAGAAAATTTCCAACTATAAAGCCCAGCTACCATATTTCCATAATTATCAGCATTTAAGGCATAACAGATATCTCCCCAAACCTGCTTTTTAATACGGGAAAAAGCATACATGTATAAAAAAGAATGTGGCAATAAACGACCTATATTTATAGTATTAGCCAGGGTAAGGTTATATTGATCCATGAGATGTTTATCGCGATAAACATCTCGTAACAATGCTTGAATTTGAGAAGGAGGAGCATCCATCTCAACTGGATAAACATTTCCCCCATTCCATACACAATCAGATTCTTTAACTCCGCGCATACTGCCTGGCTCATAAAACAAAACAGCTTTAATATGTTTTTTATCTCTAAACGCGTGTGCAATGCTAGAACCAGTCTCTCCATTTGTAGGTGCTAGAACAACTGCAGTTTTTTCCTGATACAATAGAATATGCTCCATACAGTTTGTTAAGTAGGAAAGGCCAAAGTCTTTATGGATACCCGTTGGACCATGAAAAAGTTCTAGCTTATACAGGTTTTTATCAAGTTGTTTGAGCTTAGGGCTAAACGGGAAAGAACGTGTTGCTATAGCTTCCGATATGAGAGGGCTAAATTCCTCTTGCATTAATGCAGACGTAAGTGCACCAGCAATAGATTGAAAACTCGTATTCTCATTCATATAATTAATCCACGGACGCAAATCTTCTGCATAGGCAGGAACGTACATACCTCCATCAGCAGGTAAACAATCAAGGATGGCTTGAGAAAAACTAACTGTATCTTTTGTATTTCGAGTACTACAAAACTGCATAGACTCCTCCACTTTTTATATATATGTGCTACTATACTATAAAAAATACGTGATGTCATCTATTTTGATACTTTTCTGTCCCTATTGCCCCGCCTTGCGTATACATAAAAAATACCGTATTCTAGGTACATGAGTGTTTATCAAAAGACTATAAGAAATACATTAAAAAACCGTTTTCTTAGTTATGTTAAAATATGGACTACAAGCAACCCTGAAAATGCAGAAAAAGGGATTATACCCTCAACAAAAACACAATTAGAATTTGCAAAAAAGTTAAAAGCAGAACTTTTACACATTGGTGTTACAGATGTTTTTGTAACAGAGCATGCCTATGTCTGCGCTCGAATTAATGCAATTGATGGATATGAAAAAGCGCCCTCTATTGGATTTTTAGCTCACATGGACACCGCAATGGATGTTTCTGGCAAAGACGTAAAACCTCAAATTGTCAAAAATTATAAGGGGCAACTAATACAGCTAAAAGAAGGCGTTGTATTAGATCCTAAAACCGACAAGCATCTTGCAAATGCACAAGGTCAAACACTTATTACAACCGACGGAACGACACTATTAGGCGCTGATGACAAAGCAGGTATTGCTGAAATAATGACAGCAGCAGAATACATAATACAAAACAATATTCCGCATGGACAAATTGAACTTATATTTACTCCAGATGAAGAAACTGGACATGGTATGGATAAAATACCCATCGAATGGATTCAATCAAAGCAATGTTACACACTCGACGGCGGTCATGTTGGAGAAGTAGAGGTTGAATGTTTTTCAGCGTGGAAAAGCGTTATTACCTTTACTGGCATTGCAATGCACACTGGTTCCGCGCGTCCAAAACTGGTAAATTCGGTAACCATGTGTTCTGAGTTTTTAAACTTACTACCAAAAAATGAAGCTCCAGAAACAACAGACGGCTACCAAGGTTTTTATGCACCGCTTAATGTTAGTGGCCACATAGAGCAATCTACTTGTACTGTTTTGCTTCGTGATTTTAAGAACACTGGTATTGAAAAACGAAAAAAAAACATAGATAGCCTTGCCAGCGCAATTGAATGTAAATACCGAGGAAGTACCGTTACCGTTGTGCATAGACAACAATATTTAAATATGAAAGAAAAAATAGATAAAAACCCTGCTGTAAAAAAAACATTAACACAAGCAGTCGAAAACCTAGGAATAAAACCTATATTTAAACCTATCCGTGGAGGAACAGATGGGTCTCGACTGACAGAAATGGGTATTCCCACCCCCAATATTTTTACGGGCGGGCACAACTTCCATTCTCGGCAAGAATGGGCTTCTTTAGAACAAATGTGTGTAGCTTCAGAAATGGTACTTGAACTAGTAAAAATTTGGAGTAACCTATAACCTAAAATACATCACAAATACGGAGAAAAACAATGGTTGAATATCATATAGAGGGTGGCTTCCCTATAAAGGGAACAGTTGAGGCAAGTGGTAATAAAAATGCAGCTCTTCCTTGTATTGCTGCTTGTTTATTAACAAGCGAACAAATAACGTTACGACGAATTCCAGAAATTCATGACACAAAGGTAATGCTCGAAATTTTAAGCTCCTTAGGCGTTCAAATAAAAGCAGCCGGCAAGCATACATGGAAAATTCAAGCAAAAGATCCTATTTTATCTGAAATTTCACCCGATTTGTCAAAACGTATTCGTGCCTCAATTTTACTAGCTGGCCCATTAATTGCAAGAACAGGCAAAGCTATAATGCCTCCCCCAGGAGGAGACGTTATTGGTCGTAGAAGACTCGATACACATTTTTTAGCACTCACCGAACTTGGTGCCCGCGTTGTAACAAACAGCCAATTTAACTTTGTAGCAAACAAACTTGTGGGCGCAGAAATTTTTCTTGATGAAGCATCGGTAACAGCAACAGAAAATGCTGTTATGGCAGCTGTTCTTGCAGAGGGACATACAGAAATCACAAATGCTGCCTGCGAACCACATGTGCAGGATTTGTGTAATATGCTTAACAATATGGGAGCAAAAATATCTGGCATTGGTTCAAACAGACTGAACATTGAGGGAGTCTCAGAGCTTTATGGGTGTGACTTTGAAATAGGACCTGATTTTATGGAAATCGGCTCTTATATAGGCCTTGCTGCTGCTACAAAAGGGTGTATTACTATAACCAATGTACGCCCTAAGGATTTACGTCCCATAAAACTCTCCTTTGGCAAACTTGGCATTCATTGGGAAGTTTTTCAAGATACTATCACAGTTCCTGTTGAACAAAGTATGCAAGTTAATACAGATTTGGGAGGCATGATTCCTAAAATTGACGATGGTCCTTGGCCAGCCTTCCCAGCAGACCTCACTAGTATCATGGCTGTTGTCGCAACCCAAGTAAATGGAACTGTGCTCATCCATGAAAAAATGTTTGAGAGCAGAATGTTTTTTGTAGATAAACTTATTGGAATGGGTGCACGTATTACACTCTGTGACCCACATAGAGCAGTTGTTTCAGGCCCCTGCATGCTTCATGGTGACGAGGAGCTCTCATCTCCAGATGTTCGAGCCGGAATGGCTATCGTAATAGCCGCACTTTGTGCTAGTGGAAACAGTATTATACGAAATGTATACCAGGTAGAACGAGGCTATGAACATTTAACAGAGAAACTGCAAAGCTTAGGAGCACGGATTAAACGCGTAGAAAATTAGTCTATTTCTAATTCTTCATCTTCATAAAAGTTTTCGCCATGCATACCCAGAAATCTAAAACTGGTGAAAAATATAGCGACCATGTAGAAGAGCAAAACGAAAAGCAATGAAAAAATTCCTAGTTTTGCAAATAGAATAAAATATATCATTGATAGCCCATATTGAGTAAATTCAATAGCAAGCTTCATAATTAGTGCAGCCAGAGGAAAAACAAATATCCATGTAAACTTAAACATTTCTCTGTGAGATAAGCGAAAATTCCAGCCAAAAACTGCAGCAACAATAAAAAGTAATAACATAAGAAAAGGATACGAAACCCGTGCTCCTAACTCTGTTCCAAAAACTGATTTTGAAAATCCAAAATCCTCTGCCTTTTGTGAAAACGTACATAAATCAAATAAATTCATTCTTTTTACTCCAGAAGAGGCATGACAAGCATCATTAAAATCACTAAGCGAAATAGGTAAAACCAAAAACTGATATTCCATTTTAGGAATGTTTAAACCATACTCATACACTGGTGTAGATTTAATATCCCTATTTATTTTAGAAACTGAATGTAGCAAAATAACTGGAATTGTTCTATCACCCGACAAACCATTTAAATACACAGTATCGGCAAAAGAATCGAGACTTTCACCTGTCATTTTCGCAAAAGGGACACGACATGACATTTCCATTTTGTTATCTTTGCTATACGTTACATAATTAAAACCACGTAAATATTGGACAAGTCGGCCAGTCCCTTTCATTATTGATATTCCTCGTATATATAGTAAAATTGTTCCTCCATCTGCTCGAGGAATAGTAAAATAGACATCACGTGCAACTTCAAAATGCTTTAAAAAAGCCGTTTCCTCAAAGAAAAAAAACTGCTCTTTAAGTTTTTTTTCTGAAACAACAGCATATTTTTTTACATCTGGATCAGTTGGATAGTCATGTAGCAAATCATTAAATGAATAATACGCTTCAAGAACATCATTATTAATAAGCGCTGTAAACGCAGCATGTTTTCTCTCAAAAAGGAGAGCAGATTCAGTATCATTAGAATCACGCCAGTCTTCTAATTTATTCCATGATTCTGAAGCAATTTGAATCATTTCTTTTCTATTGGGATTTTCTTCACCACAAATAGAACTGGCTAAAACCGCATTGTAATGAGCTTCAAAATAATTTCCTGATTGAAAAGCACTTCGAGCGAGTATAAGCAGGTCAGTAGCTGTTTTTCCAACAGGTATAACGTGTGGTTGATTAGCATCACATACAATTTCTTCATTGCTTTGTGACTCCGCTTTTAAGGAACGAAATCTAATATCTGATATTTCAAGAGTTTTAGCAAATTTTAATGCTTTTTCCTTATGCTTTTCATCTTTATCTGCAATAGCTAGCGCTGTATGATTGTAAAAATATGCTGCTGTAAAATTTTCTCTATCCAAAGAATTTTGCGCCATTTCATAGTACCAATCAAAATCGGCTATTTCGCTTGTCATTTTGTTTTTACCTTCTTTTATTAACGGTATAAAAACTTCAGCAATACAAAAACAGAGTGCAGCACAAAGCAACGAAATACGTAAAACAATTTTAAAGTTTTGCATAAGAGGAGGAGAAAAGCGTAGAATGTTTTTTGTGTCTAAGGCAGAAAAGGCCCAAGAAAAACCAAGCAAAACCCCTGAGAGTAATAAGGCGGGCATATAGTCAAGCGCAAGAGATAGACCACAAAGAAGCCGATACGATAAAACCGAAGACTCAAAAAGCTTTGGAAGCTCTGCAGAAAAAGCACCAAAAATAAAGAGGGCAATAAAAAAAATACTTGTATGAGTAGCTGTTACGAACGCTACGCGCATAGACGTTTTCATTCTGCACCTCCAACTTTTATTTTTTTGAATCGTTTAATAAAACCTAAAAGAAAAAAGAGCAGTGAAAAAAAACTATGCACTATCACAGGCACATACAAAGAGGAAACAAAAGAAAAAGGAGCATGTTGCCACATTTTTTCTATAATCATATGTATTTGAAAACTCGTATAAAGGCCTATATGTAGTACAAAAAGAAATATAAACATTCCACTTACAAAAAACACATTCACCATTTTCCATCTAGATGCTCCAGCAAACACCCATAAAGCAAAAATACTCAAGCCTACACTCGCAAATCGTAACCAAGCCCCTTTGCCAGACTGCACTGCCTTAAGAGCTGCTTCATAAAAATTAATTACCATAGACACAGGTTTTTTAATGCTTTCTGGATAGCCTACACTTGTCTCTAATAAAGGATCATAAAAGGGTGCACTGTAAGACACATACGAAAAATCCTCAACTATAGGAAAAGCCATAAAAATATCTTTTTTTATATACAGCACCTGATAACTGCCATCAGCATTTGCATCAAGATAGTATATTGGAATAGTATTTTCAACTCGAAACAATTTTGTTGATAATTTTTGTGGAGACCTACTTTCTTCTTGTAAATATGACTCAGGCGTGCTTGCTATAACATAGGGCAAAAGCAGAAGCCAGGTAAACAATGTAAAAAATAAATACACCAAAAATCCTAACAATGAAGAATTTTGATTTCTTATTGCTGAAATAACTTGAACTAACAACGCAAATAGAGCCGCAAAAGGAAAGCAAACCATGCACCCAGCTCTAAAATAATAAAAGGAAAAGATTTGCACTGTATCAGCCGCTACCATCTGCATACAAGATTGAAAAATCATATATAAAAATGCAGTTATCAAGGTACTTACACAAAGAGTAATAAAATAAACTACTATTAAATGAGCTGCTTTTTTCATATATTCAGACTAACATGGATATTAAACTAAGACAACTATTAGTATCTTGTTACTAAACATTTTGATTTTTATCAACAGGTTATCCACAAGACAAAATAGTTTAATTTGTAATACTTTAAAGCGAGCATTAAAATATTTTTTAGCATCAAAAACGCCTAAACTTGTTAAATGCTTTTAACAC
>DASRMY010000080.1:0-5062 GCA_035647695.1 Treponemataceae bacterium
ATATATATACAGTACAAAAATTTCATGTTCCTACAAAAAAAGCCTTAGGGTTTGCAAAAAAACTTTCACATATAAGTGGAAAAAAATTAAATTGGTATCCTGAAGCCTTAAGAATTTCTGTCCAAGCATTACTTGCAGCCAACCAACCTGTAAGCATAGAACAGCTTTCAATGACATACCCAAGATACTATAAAACATTTGTAAGCGAATATGCTCTAAAACATAAAATACCTGAATATTATTTATATGCGCTTATACGAAGCGAAAGTTTTTTTGATGCCGGTATTACCTCTCATGCTAACGCAATAGGATTAACCCAATTAATTGATACAACAGCTGCTGATATGGCTAGAAAACTAAAGCTAAAAGACTACGATATTACAAACCCCCATGATAATATTCAAATTGGATCTTATTATTTACAAGAACTATACGGACGCTTAGACAATTCGTACATACAAGCATTTTTTTCTTATAACGGAGGAATAACACGAGTACGACGATGGAAAAAACAATGGGAGAATCTCCCAAATGACTTGTTTTTAGAAGTTTTGCCCTATGCGGAAACAAGAGAGTATGGACGTAAAATTGCTTCTGCAGCAGCCATGTACGGTGTTCTTTACTATGATAAAAGCACGAGCGAAATACTGAACGAATTTTTTAAGTAATTATTTTTGAGTTGCGACCCAAACACCTTCCCAGCTTCTAGCTTCTTCAACTGCACATTCTTTTACATTGGTAGTGCAAAAATAATTAATAAGCTCACGACATTTTTCAGCATATTTAAAAGCAGCAGGATGGGTCTTTTGTAAATCAGCCTGTTTGCTACTAATACTTTCAAAAAGTTTTAATGCGTCACCTAAAGCACCCTCATAAAAAAAGTTTCGAGCTTTGTCAAAAATGTCGAACACAGGTTTTCGAGCCTCATATTCACTATGAGAAATGGGTTCATAAACAATAACCGCTTGTTTTTTTCCTACAACAGTGACACGAGCAATTTCGATAAAAGAAATCGTCGCCCCTTTTTCTAATGCTTTTTTACGCAAATAATCTGTACACATAGTATACGTACCAAATTGTTTATTTAAACCTTCAAGGCGAGCAGCAATATTAACCGCATCACCAATCATAGTGTAATCAAAACGCTTATCAGAACCCAAATTCCCAACAACTGCTGCTCCTGTATTTAAGCCAATACGTTGTTTAATAATACTACCAGCACGTTTTTCTAACTGAAGAGCTAAAACCTTAAGACGATTTTGGCAGGCGATAGCAACTTCTACGGCTTTTTTTGCATGTTCAGGCTGATCTGCAGGAGCATTCCAAAACGCAATAATAGCATCACCCTGATACTTATCTATAGTACCTCCGCTTTCTAAAATTATATTAGACATTTCAGTAAGATATTCATTTAAAAGCGCCGTTAATTCCTCAGGGTCAAGCTTCTCTGATATAGTCGTAAAACCTTGAATATCAGAAAAATAAATACTAATTTCACGACGCTCCCCACCAAGCTTTAACTGTTCAGGGTTTTCTATGAGATTTTCTATAACGGCAGGGCTTAGGTATTGGCTAAAAGCACTTTTTAGATACCGACGTTGATACCCGACTGCTTGATACTCCACAATTATTGCGGCTGCAAAAGAACCTATATAACATAATAAACTTGTAACGAGTGGCACCCAAACACCTGGAATAAACAAGGCATATACTGTCATTACAATAATTACAAAACCCATAAGACTACTAATTATTTTTGTACTTATTCGCTTAAAAAACAACACCGGAAAAATCCCTAAAACAGTACACATTAAAAAAAAGAGTACTAAAAAAACAGTTGGAATTTTATATATTTCACTATCATTTAAAATTGTATCATAAAGTGAAAGATGAACTCCCACACTTGGATACACTTGAGAAACAGGTGAACTACAAATATCAAAAAGACCAGGTGCATAAAACCCAAAAAAAATATTTGCATCAGTAAATAACTCTGGCTCAAGAAGCCTATCAAACATACCTGTTTCTCTATACTTTTTTGTAATCCCCTTCGCCTGGCAATCCTGTACCATTTGATAGCTTTGTAAAATATGCCGTGCACTATATGGAATATACTCATCTATCGAACTAGCAAAGCGTAACTGAACAGTCTCATTTGCCCTTGTAGCATTTTTTGCCCCATTAAGAGTGATTACAGATGGTTTTTTAGACTCATTTACATAAAAAGGGGCAAGACCCATTGTCGGATAAAACACATCTTTACAAAAAAAACCATATCTGCTTCGTCGAATAACATCATCGCTATCTTTAGCACTTTGTACATTTGCAAGAAGTGCAGCAGAGCTTTTTATTGGTTCTACCGGTAAAATAGGATCCCATACTGAAATTTCGTTTGTTATATGTTTTTGGCTAAAATCTACAGCAAGTATTGTTTTACCAAACTCAGCGTTCGCCGCAGCAAAGGCTGCATCATCTTCAGGACCGTAAAGAGACGGTTCTGTAAACAGCACATCAAATGATACTGAATTTGCCCCCGCCACGTTAAAATAACTAACTATTTCACCATAGGCAGCACGAGGCCAGGGCCAACCCCACCCTCTTTTTTCTTTTGCCCAATCAAGACTATCTTGATTTAACATAACAAAAACAACATTATCATGCGCACGATAAAAACGCGCTGTTTGTTGCATACGATGATCGTATGATTTGTTTTCTAAAAAAGAAAACACACCTAGCCATTCAACACAGACAATACACACAAAAACACAAACAGCTGCTAAAAATATTCGTTGCCGTGTTTTTTTCACGCTTACCGTAAGTTTCATTTTTACCTAAAATCTTTTAACGTTGCTTCATAACGTATTTTTTGTTCGAAGGTCATCTCAACTTCAGAAAAATCAGCGTACTTCTTGCGTAAGTTTTTTTCTGCTTTTTTAATATTTTTAATACGATTATTAGGACTTGGATGTGTTGATCCAAAACCAGCCTTAGAGTTTCCTATGTTTTTTTCAAGCGCTACTAACATCTTTCTCATAGCATAGGGATTATATCCAGCAAAATATAACAATTGCATACCTGTTTCATCTGCTTCAAATTCTGTGCTTTGCGAATATCCACTATCAATCATTGTAGAAATGACATCATCAATGGTATCGCCAAACCCATCAACCAAATTTTTTAAATTTTTATTATCACCTGCAGCTATTACAGTTGAGGCTGTTGCAGTGATTGCACTTGTAGCTCTTGTAGATTTAATAGCTTTAATAGCATGTTTGCATTGAATATGTGCTATCTCATGTGCAATAACAGCAGCTAGTTCTTCTTCGTTTGCAGTTGCACGAATTAACCCGGAAGTAACTAAAATATGTCCTCCTGGTGTAGCAAAAGCATTTATATTTTCACTATCTATAATAGCCACATGATACCCATTATAGATTTCTGGTATTGGCGAGTTTATAACTAAAGACATACAAATTTTATTTAAATATGATTCCATCATTGGAGAATCAACTAATTCATAGCGCCCCAAAATACTACCCGCAACCGCTCTACCTATATAATATTCTTGCGAAGGTGTAATAACCTCTAAGGTTTTAGAAATTTTTATACCGGTATCTGCAAGGCGTACTGCCATTTCAGGTTCTACAACACCACTAGCACCTGCAAAAAAAGCCGCTCCAGTAACCAGTTGTTCACTAATAGCACAGGACGAAAAAAACAAAGAAATTCCTAAAAAAACATACACAATATATTTTAAAACGCTTGTTTTTCTCATTTTTCACATCCTTTTAATTGCCCGGCAACTAAAAAATCATAGAGTTCGTTTTGATCAACTTCTATGTTTTCGACCGCATCTACAGCAGCAAACCCAGCTAGGTTAGTCTTTTTATATTCATCTTCAATTTCTTGGGTAAACCCTTTACCTGCCAAAGATAATTCATGAGCATCGGCACTTACTCGGTCAGATTTCCACAAAGCAATTTTTTTCTTCGTTAAACTAGACGATGAAATCCAGCCTGTTACTCTCGGATCTATCGATAATGCTATGTGAGCCCAAGAACCTTTTTCATTTAGAATTCTTACTTCATCACCATAAAAAACAGCACTCGTTTTAGATGCAAACCATCCTGTTCTAGATTTTAAATGAGTTTTTTGAACAGAAACCCAGCGGGTATTCGTTGATGATGCAAAAAGTACACAAACAAAGCCTGTTAATAAAAAACAAATTGCAATTTTCTTTTTCATATGTTTCTCCAGTGTAGGTAATATATATGTTAAACACCAAACCATAGCAATAGTATACAATAAAAATGCTTGCTTTTCTAGTTTTCTGTACATAAAAGCTCAAGATTGATACAATGCAACACATGAACTCACAAACAACTAAAAAAGCAACCAAAAATGCAAGTAAACACACCACAAAAAAAAAGCACCCTATAAAAGTTTTTATTTCGTATTTTAAACCACATAAAAAAATATTTTTCGCAGATATGCTTTGCGCTACTTTTATAGCACTTGTAGACTTGTACTTTCCAGCTCTTACCCGGTACACACTTAACGAAATTCTACCAAAGGGAAACAACCGTGTGTTTTTTATAATAATTGCTACCATGGCCGCCTTATATCTTATTAGAGCAGGCGCGTCGTATTTTGTAACGTATTTAGGGCATGCCTTTGGAACAGATGTAGAAAAAGATATGCGCCACGATATTTTTGAACATATTCAAAAACAGCCTTTTAGTTTTTTTGAAGAACACCGCACGGGCAAACTTATGTCTCGCATGACAAATGATTTATTTGAAATAACCGAACTTGCACATCACGGTCCAGAAGATGTATTTATTTCTTTAATAACTCTCATTGGTTCTTTTATACTTATGATGCAAATGCGATGGGAACTAGCAGTTCTTGTTTTTTTGTTTATACCCATAATGATTGCTCATACTGCAAAAGCAAGAAAAAAATTGTCTTCTTCTTCAAAACAAGTTAAAAAGGAAATGGCAGAAATAAACTCAGCAATTGAATCTAGTATTTCTGGCGCACGAGTTACAAAAATTTTTAC
>DASRMY010000081.1:0-2980 GCA_035647695.1 Treponemataceae bacterium
TTTGTATTCTATTACATAGTAACAATAGTTTTGGAGGCTATCTAATGAAACCAAAAACCAAAAATCTTATTCTTTTATCAGTTATTGCGGTTTTTACCTTTACGCTTTTTTCTTTTTCTTGTAATAAAACAACAAATGCTAGCACGAACACTGTGTTTGCTGATGAAAGTCCAGCTGTACAACTACCACAAGAGGGGCTTGCTGTTGCAGAAGCATTGCAATTAACATTTAGAGCCATTTCTGATGCAGTGCTTCCAGCTGTTGTCGAAATTGATATTACTGAAACAGTGAAAGCAAGGTCAAGTCCGCTGGATCAATTACCATTTTTCTTTTTTGGCGTACCACAAGAAGAATTGAGTCCAAAGGAATACCAACAAGAAGGCTTGGGTTCAGGTGTAATTGTTCGCCGTGATGGAAACGAAGTATACGTTCTTACAAACAATCATGTTGCAGGCTCTGCCGACAAAATTACTATTAAACTATTTGATGGTCGTGAATATGATGGTGTTTTAGTTGGTGCAGATGAGCGCATAGATATTGCGCTTTTAAAATGTACAACAAAAGACAAAGATATAAAAGTTGTAAAATTGGGTGATTCTGACCTAGTGCAAACAGGGGATATTTGTTTAGCAATGGGAACTCCACTTGGCTATTTTGCATCGGTTACGCAAGGTATTGTAAGTGCAACGGGCAGAAGTGGTAGCGGAATAGGCTCTATTAGCGATTTTATACAAACTGATGCAGCTATTAATCAGGGAAACTCTGGTGGACCACTTGTAAATATTTATGGAGAAGTAATTGGAATAAATACCTGGATTGCATCGCAAACTGGTGGCTCAAGTGGTCTTGGGTTTGCAATTCCTATAAACAATGTGAAAGCTGCAATTGATGATTTTATTAGCGATGGTAAAATTTCATATGGCTGGATGGGTGTTTCACTTGTTGCTGTTACAGATGAATATTTAAATGAATTAGATGCAGCGGGGCAAAAAGGTGCGCTTGTATCACAAATCTTTCTTGATTCTCCAGCAGCAAATTCTGGTATACAGGCAGGTGATTATATAATTAAACTAAATGGCAAACAGGTAAAAGATGTTGATCAGCTTGTACGCCAGGTAGGAAATTTGAAAGCTAGAGAAATTGCAGTCTTTACCGTAATTCGCGGAGGTAAAGAAAAAGAAGTTTCTGTAAAAATAGGGAATCGTGAAAATGCTATTGTAAATGATAGTTCAAAATTATGGCCAGGATTTATAGCATACCCATTAACAGACAAGGTACGAAAAGAGTTAAAAATTGATGCAAAAGATGTACGGGGTATTGTGGTTACCAATGTGCAAGAAAAATCACCAGCTGCAGCATTACGCTTGCAAAGCGGAGATATTATTACTGCAGTTAATGATAAAAAAATAAATAGTTTAGCAGATTTTTATGAAGCTCTCGATACTGTGGGGAATAAAGTCATTTATTTTGATTTATATACAGATGGGCATACTATTACAACGTCAAAATTTAAACTCTAAGTATTAATAGTACTTTGTAGCCAGTTATTTTTTATGATAACTGGCTATTTTTAAAGCTATTGCACTAAGTATACAAGCTTTATATACTTAGTGCATAAATATTCATATAAGGAAGTTCGAATGGCTAAAGACAAGGTTATTTTAGCGTATTCAGGTGGACTTGATACTACGGTTATCATCCCCTGGTTAAAGGAAAACTATGACTATGATGTTATAGCGGTTTGTATTGATGTAGGACAAAAAGATGATTGGGCTCTTATTAAAAAAAGGGCTATAGACACCGGTGCTTCTGCTTGTTATGTAGTAGATGCGCGTGAAGAATATATTACTGATTATATTTATCCTGCTGTTAAAGCAAATGCTGTTTATGAAGATAGATACCTTTTAGGAACCTCTACCGCACGACCACTTATTGGTAAAATTCTTGTTGAATATGCGCGCCAAGAAGGAGCTGTTGCGATTTGCCATGGAGCAACCGGAAAAGGTAACGATCAAGTACGGTTTGAGCTTGCAATAAAGGCTTTTGCACCAGATATTAGAGTCATAGCAGCATGGCGCGACGAAAAATGGGATATGGATAGTCGAGAAGCAGAAGTTGCATATCTTGAAAAACGGAATATTCCAGTTCCAATGAAAAAAAGCGATTCTTATAGCCGAGACGAAAATATTTGGCATATTTCGCATGAGGGACTCGAGCTTGAAGATCCTGCTAATGAACCTAATTATGAAACAATGTTAAAACTAACAGTAACTCCAGAGAATGCACCAGATAAGCCTGAATATGTTGAAATGGAGTTTGAAAAAGGCATACCTATTAGTGTAAATGGGAAAAAACATGCACCAGTTGAATTAATGGAGGAACTTAATAAAATTGGTGGTCGTAATGGTATTGGTCTTGTAGATATTGTAGAAAACAGATCTGTAGGAATGAAAAGCCGTGGTGTGTACGAAACTCCCGGTGGAACTATTATGTACTTTGCACATGAACAACTTGATCACCTTTGCTTAGATCGTGACATGTATGATTTTAAACAACAAGTGAGTCTCAAAATGAGTGAGCTTATATATAACGGACGGTGGTTTACCCAATGTATGGAAGCAATTATGGCTTTTATGGATGCTGCTGAGGCAACGTGTACTGGCTGGGTTAAATTAAAATTGTATAAGGGCAATATCAGTTTTGCTGGTGCTAAATCTAAGTATTCGTTATATAACGAAAGTATTGCGTCCTTTACAACAGGTGACTTATATGACCATCACGATGCAAAAGGCTATATTGAATTATTTGGATTACCTATTAAAGTGCGTGCTATGATGCAGCAAAGCATTGGCGAAGGGGCAGCATGTATAGATAGTGCTGCTCTTAAAAAACGACCAACAAAATAGTTTTTAAGAGCCCTGCCTTGCGTGGGGCTTTTTTTTTATAATAGTATTGAGCTAATTAATACATATGGGTAAAC
>DASRMY010000082.1:0-3650 GCA_035647695.1 Treponemataceae bacterium
TTTATAAGTGAAGGTAATAGTAGACCTGCGGTTATGCAAGGATATGTCGAAACATCTAATGTAAATGTTGTAAATGAAATGGTTCAAATGATTGAAGTTAATAGAGCATACGAAGCAAATCAAAAAACAATACAAGCGGAAGATTCTATGATGAGCACCTTATGGCAGCAAGTAGCTGTAAATAGATAATAAATAGGAGAATACAATGGTTAGAAGCTTATGGACCGCAGCTACTGGAATGAATGGTCAACAATCGCAAATAGATACAATTTCAAATAACCTTTCAAATGTTAATACAACAGGCTATAAACAGCAACGAGTTGAATTTGAAGACCTCATATATCAAACTGAAAAACTAGCAGGAACTCCAGCAACTGAAGATACTGTAACCCCAGTAGGCATACAAATGGGAACAGGAGTAAAACTAGGTGCTACTCAGCGTATGTTTAGCCAAGGTTCATTACAGCATTCAGGTAATGCGACAGATCTAGCAGTTATGGGCGAAGGGTTTTTCAGAGTACAACAGTATGATGGGGGCTATGCATATACTCGTGATGGTTCATTTAAAATAGATTCTAATGGTCAGCTTGTAACAAACAACGGTTTACGAGTTATGCCAGAGATATTTATGCCAGAAAACTTCGAAATAAACACTCTTTCAGTAAGTAAAGATGGTAGAGTAACTGTAAAAATAGCGGGAAATGACGACCCAGTTGATGTCGGTCAATTAGAGCTGTATAAATTTCCCAATCCTGCTGGACTAGAAGCAGAAGGTGATAATCTATTTAGTATGAGTAATGCTTCTGGTATTGCGATGCCAGGTCGCCCTGGTTTTGAAGGTTTTGGAACTACACAACACAAGTTTTTAGAAATGTCAAATGTGTCTGTTGTAAATGAAATGGTGCAAATGATTGTAGCACAACGTGCGTATGAGTTTAATTCTAAAGCTATACAAACCAGCGATACAATGTTGCAAACAGCAACAAGCTTAAAACGGTAAAAATACGTTTTAGCTAACAAAAAGAGTAAAGGTATATAAAAGTATAGACTGTTATATACCTAAGGGAGTAATTAATGTCAGCATTAAATGGAATAACAAGTGGTACAAGTTCTATAACTAATGGCTATGCTGTAACTGCCAATGCTAAAAGTCAAAATGAAATTAATGCATTTCAAGTATTAGTAGAACAAGCAAAAAAAGCGAGTGCAAATGTAAGCACATTATCTACCTCTGCAAAAAACACAAGTGGTCGTCTCAATGGAGATTATACGACTGGTTTTTCTAATACTTTTACAGCTGAAAGTGATA
Source organism: Treponemataceae bacterium (assembly GCA_035647695.1). Taxonomy (GTDB): domain Bacteria; phylum Spirochaetota; class Spirochaetia; order Treponematales; family Treponemataceae; genus CETP13. Next base: position 1,310 of record DASRMY010000082.1, read on the forward strand.
AAACTGCCACTGCTCAGGGGTTTGCGGCAAATTCTGGTGCAAGCACAAATAAAACTATTGATAAAACAAGCACATTATATGAAAAAAGTATGGAATTAGAAAACTATCTTGTAAAAATGATGTTGTCAAGCATGCGTAAAACATTACATGGTACTAATATAAATGGTGAAGATAAAACATATGCACAAAACATGTATGAGGATATGCTCTACGATCAATTGTCTATAGAAATGACTAAACAAGCAGGACTTGGACTTGCAGATCAAATATATTTAGAATTAGCATAATTTATAAGTGCTATAATGTTTTAAATATACGAGGATACAAAGTGAGTGTTGAAAAACATGACCAGACTCACTCCAAACCAGTATTTGTTATAACAAATAAAAAACCTTCTTACGTCTGTAAGAAGGTTTTTTTAGAGCGGATGATGGGAGTCGAACCCACGTCATCAGCTTGGAAGGCTGAGATAATAGCCGTTATATGACATCCGCATAATAAAGTTTATATTCTCTGCTATTAAACTTACTTATAAATGATAACAAAAACAACCTTTTGGGTCAATACTTAAAGACTTGTTTTATATATTATTTTTATAAATTTTCGATTAGCCATTCTTTAAATGATTTATAGTCATTTTCAATTGGTATAGATTTATCAGGCAGGGTTAGTACTTTTTGAAGTCTATTTGGTATTGAAGGTTCTCTACCAATAGCTTCTTTTACAGTATTAGCAAATTTTGCTGGATGAGCTGTTTCTAAAATTATGCCTATTGTTTTTTTTTCTAATACATCGTTTGCCCAAAGAGGTATGGTAGGTGTTAACCCAGGTTCATCTGGGTTATTTTTTATACCATCAACAAGTTCTTGCATACTACCTCTGCGCATGTCATCCCATGCCTGCCAACCAATTGCACCATGAGGATCTATTGTATAACCTGTGCGCGTATGACAGTTTCTAATAGCCTGCATTGTACCGGCATCATCGGTCCAGTAAGAGGCAAATTCTTTTCTAATTTCTTCTAAAGAATACATTGCCGCGATACGCTCATAATTACTTGGAGCTCCAACATCCATTGCATTAGAGCGCGTAGGTACTGATGGGCGAGGTGTGTATTTACCAGTAGCAAGCCAATCGGGGATAGTTTTATTGCTATTTGTAGCAGCTATAAAACCAGTTATAGGTGCGCCCATTTTTTTTGCTATAAGTCCTGATGTAATATTGCCAAAATTCCCTGATGGTACAACCATTATAATTGAAGGGTTTTCAATTTTATTGTCACCCCAGCTTCTGCTTTTGGTTAATAAAGACGCATACGTGTAATAAAAGCTTTGAGGCAACAAACGTGCGATATTTATTGAATTAGCAGATGAAAGTCTAAACTTTTTTCGTAACGTTTTATCTGTAAAAGCTTGTTTTACCAGTTTTTGACAATCATCAAAAGTGCCTTCTACAGAAAGGGAACGAACATTACCAGAAAAAGTAGATAATTGTTTTTCTTGTAATGGGCTAATTTTACCCTTGGGATATAAAATTGTTACATCAATACCTGGAACATCTAAAAAAGCACTCCCTACAGCACTACCAGTGTCTCCTGAAGTTGCAACAAGAATATGCAAATTATCGTTTTCATCTTTATTAAAATATGACATTGCACGTGCCATAAAACGTGCTCCAAAATCCTTAAAAGCACAAGTAGGTCCATGAAAAAGTTCAAGGACATATGTGGTTGGATCAATCGGAACTACCGGCGCAGAAAAAGGATAGCATTGGACTATTATTTGCTGTAAACTTGCATTGTCAATTTCACCCTTGCAATAGAGCTTTGCACTTTCATATGCAATTTCTCTAAAAGAAGGGCATGAATTATGCTCTAAAATCTTTTTTGGAAGTTTCGGAAACTCAATGGGTAAGTACAAACCACCTGTACTCGAACTCATACCTTCTAAAACTGCTGTACGTAAATTAACAGCGACTGATGTGTCTCTTGTATCTGTATATATCATCTTTTAGCTCCATTTGCATAATGTATTACTAAAATTATTATTATAAACCATAATAAATAGCGTCTGTAATAACTGGAGCTATTTTCTCCCGTCGAATTGTATCATATAGTTTCCACTGGTCAGTCGCTTCGGCTGTGGCGCTAAAAGATCCAAATAAAACGTTTTTACCAGTTTCCATATCCATAACATTATAAGAAATTTCCCAGGTTGTTGTTTTTAAGCCACTGTCGTTTGTTGTTAGCGGGTTTGAATAGTTAACCTTACCGTAAATTAAATAATTGACAGTGTTTTTAAAAAGTTTTTTTGAGTTTGTATAAAGCTTGTTAGTATCGTTA
>DASRMY010000083.1:0-7101 GCA_035647695.1 Treponemataceae bacterium
CACTGAGTTTAATATGTCTAAAGAAAAATTTACTCAAGGGCCTATATTGGGTAGCCTTGTCAAATTTACCCTTCCCATATTTTTTTCTATGCTTTTACAAAGTTTATATGGTGCAGTTGATGTTATAGTTGTAGGTCAATTTTCCCTACCCGATAGTATTTCGGCAGTTACAACTGGTTCGCAATTCATACATATGATATTAATGCTCATTGCTGGCTTATGTGTTGGTACAACTGTAGTAATTGGGCAAAAAATAGGTGCTCAAAAACCTGAAGAAGCTCGTGATGTAATAGGTTCAACTATATGGTTGTATACCATTATTACAATACTATTCACATTTGTAATGGTGTTTTTCGCACCGCATATTGCAAGACGTATACAAACGCCTCCAGAGGCGTTTAAACAAACGGTCAAATACATTCGTATTAGTGGATATGGTGTGGTTTTTTTAATAGCGTATAATGTCTTTGGCGCTGTTTTTCGTGGTTTTGGTGATTCAAAAACGCCGCTCATTGCTGTCATTATTGCAACTGTTTTAAATATTCTAGGAGATTTATTGCTTGTTGCAGTATGTAATATGGGAGCAGTTGGTGCAGCTATTGCAACTGTCTTTGCTCAGGCTGTAAGTGTGGGTGTTTCTCTTTTTATTGTACAAAAAAGAGGGTTTTCTTTTTCACGTAAAAACATGGTGCTAAATAGTCGTATTGTTATAAAAATACTAAAATTTGGTGCTCCAGTTGCAATTCAAAATGGCCTTATTCAAATATCTTTTTTAGCAATAACAGCCATTGTAAATACGCTTGGAGTCATTATTTCTGCAGGTGTTGGTATAACAGAGCGAATGATTAGCTTTTTAATGCTTAGTCAAATGTCTTTTGGAGAAGCTCTCTCCTCTTTTTCTGCTCATAATGTTGGCGCAAAAAAATATTCCCGTGCTAAAAAAGGCCTTTTCTATACTCTATTTGTTTCGATTAGTATTGGTACCCTTATTGCCTGTTTAGCCTTTTTTTATGGCGATGTGCTGCTAAAAGTGTTTACTCGTGATAAAGCTGTCCTTGCGGTTAGCTATGAGTATTTAAAAGCGTACTCTTTTGATGTTGTTTCAACTGCCATTTTGTTTTGTTTTGTTGGTTATTTTAATGGTTTGGGTAAAACTCGTTTTGTTATGTGGCAAGGCATTATTGGTTCAATTATGGTAAGAATCCCATTATCATATATTTTTGCTCAACAAATTCCAGTTTCATTATTTAAAATCGGCTTGGCCATTCCAATTTCTTCTTTTTTGGAAGATATTCTTTGTATAGTATATTTTTTTATAGTGCAAAAAAAATTAAAAGATAAGGAGTCTCTAGCATGAACATTCAAATTTTTGGTACAAAAAAATGTAAAAAAACACAAAAAGCACAACGGTGGTTTAAAGAACGAAATATACAATTTCAGTTTATTAATTTAAAAGAAAAAAAAATGAGTCCTGGCGAGTTTAATTCTGTAGTAACAGCTGTAGGTGGTCTCGATGCGATGACAAATACAAAAAGCAAAGAATATGCTTCAATTGCCTATGTAATAGATGATGATAAAGCTCAAACATTATTTGAAAATCAAGAAAATTTATTGTGTACACCAATAGTACGAAATGGTCACCAGGCAACATGTGGTATGCAAGCTGAAATTTGGAAAAACTGGCAATAAGCCTGGTTGCACGTAACTATGATTTTTTTTGCAAAAAAAGTTTGGTAAGCTCCATCGCACGTGGACAAAAAATTTCGTGGCTGGTATAATTTAAAAATACTTTTTACATTATGAGGTAATTATGAAAGATATTGTTTTGCTCGGAGATGAAGCGCTAGCACTCGGTTGTCTTCATGCTGGACTTTCCTGCGGTTTTGGTTACCCGGGAACTCCTTCCACAGAAATAATGGAATATTTGATAACTGCGTATGAAAAAGGCACCTCATCAGAGGCACAAGATTCTGCTGGCATAACTTCTGTCAAAGAACCCTTTGTTGCTCAGTGGTGTTCAAATGAAAAAACAGCATATGAGTCTGCACTTGGTGCAAGTTTTGTTGGTAAGCGCGCAATTGTTACTATGAAACATGTTGGTTTAAATGTAGCAGGTGATCCATTTATGAACTCTGCGCTGTTAAAAATTAATGGTGGGCTTATTATCGCTGTTGCAGATGATCCAAGTATGCATTCATCTCAGGGTGAACAAGATTCACGGTATATGGCAGATTTTGCTCAAATACCCTGCTTTGAACCTGTAAGCCAACAAGAAGCATACCAAATGGCCTTTGAAGCATTTGAAATTTCAGAAAAATATCATGTGCCTGTTATGGTGCGTTTGGTCACTCGTCTTTCACATAGTCGATCTGTGGTATATCCTGTTAATAAAACTAACATAGTAGCACCTAATACCTTAAAAAAAGGTGATCGCGAAGATTGGATGCTTTTACCTGCATTAGCACGTAAACGCTATGATATAGTTCTTAAAAAACAAAAAAAATTACTTGCCTGGTCAGAAAAAAGAGCTACGAATTCGTTACAATTAAATAACAGAAAAGATCTTGCTATTATTACAAGTGGCCTTGGTGTTAATTATTATAACGAAAACCTTACCGATTATAAAAAATCATGTAAGGCAGCTGGCAAAGAATTACCTTCTACATTGCATATTGGAACAATGCCTTTGCCAAAAGCATTAATTCAAAAATTAGCAAATCAATGTGAAACTATTCTCGTTATAGAAGAGGGGCAACCCTTTATTGAACGAAAACTGCTAGGTCTCATAGATCAAAAAGTGCAAATAATTGGTAAATATAGTGGACATTTAAATCTCAGTGGTGAGTTAAACCCTGATGTGGTTAGAAAAGCCTTAGGATTACCTGTTCGTCAGAGCGCATTAGATAATCTTGAAAAAAAATCTGAATCAGAAGAATTTTGCAAAGATTTAACCGCTCGACCACCGCAGCTTTGTAAAGGATGTCCGCATGCAGATTCATACACGTCTTTAAATATGGCTTGTGAACAACTTGCTCAAAAAGATGGTACAGACAGTATAGTGGTTAATGCTGATATTGGCTGCTATTCGCTAGGTGCGGCTCCTCCATATAGTGCTATAGAAAGTGTCGTCTGTATGGGTGCTTCAATTGGTATGGCTCGGGGTGCTGCGCAAGCAGGTATAAAGTATGCTTTTGGTGTTATTGGTGACTCAACCTTTTTACATTCTGGTATAACTAATCTTATTGACTGTGTGGCAACAAAAACACCTGTTACCGCTATAATTTTAGACAACTCGATTGTTGGAATGACTGGTTGCCAACCAACAATGTTACCTTCAAGTCAACTTGAGTCATTAGTACGCGGCTTAGGTGTTGAAAAAGACCATATTCGTGTTTTAGCAACAACACCTGCAAAACGAGAAGAAAATGCAGCTATAATAATAGAAGAAGCCGAATACAGAGGTCCTTCTGTAATAATTATGGTTAGAGAGTGCCTTGAGGCTTTTAGGCTTAGAACTAAAAAAGAAAAGGTACAAAAAGAACTCGCTACATAAAACAATATAAATTGTCTACGAATGCTAGATTAAAAAGGAATTTATTATGAAATATGACATACTTTTATGCGGAGTGGGGGGACAAGGAGTTCTTTCTATTGCCGCAGTTATTGCATCAAGTGCTATGGCAGAAGGTTTACATGTACGGCAAAGTGAAGTGCATGGCATGAGTCAGCGTGGCGGAGGAGTGCATGCGCACTTGCGTCTTTCAGATGAACGAATTGCTTCAGATCTTATTCCTGCAGGTCAAGCTGATATGATAATATCTTTGGAACCCTTAGAAAGTCTGAGGTATCTTAATTGGCTAAAAAAAGAAGGTACAATTGTTACTGCAAAACTACCTTTTGTTAATATTCCTAATTATCCAAGTCTTGATAAGGTCTATGCTTCTATACGCTCAGCGTCTGCTAGTGCAAAGATTATAGATTCAGCTGAGCTTGCAAAAACAGCAGGAAATATACGAACAGAAAACATGGTTCTTGTTGGAGCAACATTAGGTTCAATCCCTGTTTCAAAAAAAGCTGTAGAAGATGGAATAAGGGCTCGATTTGCTACAAAAGACCCAAAACTTGTTGATATAAATATTAAAGCGTTAGAACTTGGTGAAACCTATAAATAAGAGAGGATGTTAGTATGGCTAGAGAAGTACCGTTTTGGGACAAAAAAGTAGAAACGGCAAGTCGCGGTGAGCTGAATACAATTCAGCTTGATGGTTTAAAAAAGCAAATTGATCATGCATGCCAAACTGTTTTTTATAAAAAAAGACTTGCAAAAGTTGGTATTACAAGTGGTAATGATATAAAAAGCCTCGCTGATTTACAACGGATCCCTTTTACAACAAAAAATGATTTGCGCTCTGCCTATCCTTTTGGATTACTCTATGGTAGTCAAGATGATTTAGTTCGTATTCATGCTTCAAGTGGGACAACTGGAACACCCACCTTGATTTATCAAAATCAAAAAGATGTCGATATGGCATCTGATACAATGGCACGATCACTTTTTGCAGCTGGTTGTACCAAAAAAGACATTGTTCAAAATATGATGACGTATGGCTTGTTTACTGGAGGGATGTGTTTTCATTATGGTGCTGAAAGACTGGGGATGACTGTAGTTCCTACTAGTTCTGGAAACACACTTAGACAAATTAAATTTATGCACGACTTTGGTACCACAGTTACACATGCAACACCGTCTTATTTATTGCATTTACATCAAGCAATTGAAAATTCAGAATATAAACGTTCTGATTTTAAGTGGCGATTAGCAGTTACCGGTGCAGAACCTCATTCTGAAGAGCTCAGAAAAAAAATTCAAGACAAATTAGATATCGAAGTCTATAATTGTTATGGTATGAGTGAGCTTAATGGGCCAGGAACAGCTTTTGAATGTATTTTTCGCAGTGGTCTCCATGTTTGGGAAGATCGTTATATTATGGAAATAATTGACCCAGAAACAGGCGAACCTGTACTAGAAGGAGAAACGGGCGAACTTGTTATGACAATTCTTCATCGGGATGCAATGCCTTTATTACGCTACCGGACTCGTGATTTAACACATGTAATTACAGAACCGTGTGCTTGCGGGCGAACTCATCGGCGCATTGCTCGTTTTACTGGGCGTACTGATGATATGATGATTATTAATGGAGTTAATGTTTTTCCAAGTCAAATAGAAGAGGTTATCTTAAAAGAAAAAGGTGTTGGAGCTAATTATTTAATAGTTGTAGAAAAAAAAGGAGTGCTTGATCGACTTACTGTGCAAATAGAAGTTACTCCACAAGTTTTTGCCGACGATGCGCGAGTCTTGGCGGAGCTCTCAAAACGATTGCAAACTGCTATGTCTGCTCTCATTTCTATCAACCCTGTAATAGAATTAAAAGAACCAGGTGCAATACCCTTGGCTACGGGTAAAGCAGTAAGGGTTGAAGATAAAAGACCTAAAGAGTAATGTGCTTTTTTATTGCTGACAATAACTCTGAAAATTCGCTCAAGGCTGGTATATCAGGATGGTCAGCAATTATTGCATCTGTAGAACGGAATAGAAAACCAATGTCAGATTCCTTTATCATTTCAAGATCATTAAAAGAGTCTCCTGCTGCAATTGTCTTATATCCCATCGAGTGAAAACCTTGTACAGCGTAAAATTTTCCATTGTCTTGACGCATTTTAAAATCTTCAAGTGTACCATCTTTTGCAACAACAAGTTCATTGCAAAAAATGGTTGGCATACCAAGTTTTTTCATAAGAGGGGCTGCAAATTGGGTAAAAGTATCACTTAAAATAATAACCTGGCAAATAGAACGTAATTCGTCTAAAAATTCTTTAGCACCTGGTACGGGATTAATGGTAGAAATAACATTTTGAATTTCATTTATTCCTAAAGAATGGTCTTTGAGAATTTTTAACCGATAATTCATCAGTTTGTTATAGTCAGATATATCACGAGTTGTAAGTCGTAAATCATCAATACCAGTTTTTTCTGCAAAAGCAATCCATATTTCGGGTATAAGTACACCTTCTAAGTCTAAACATATTAAATACATAGTAGAAAAAAGAATACCATAAAGTAGTGTATATAACAAGAGATTTTAGACCCTTGTTGTTCAAATCAGCTAGTGGTATTCTTTAATTGACAGTCTTTTATGCCAAGAGTATAATTACTACCAATAGGTGGAGGTTTAATATGAATAAAAAAATAATTGTAATAAGCAGTATCTTGTTTTGCTTTTTTGGTACTGTTGTAGCAGATACAGATTTGAATAAAACAGCAAAAACATCTGAAAATCCGTGGGCTTTTAGTATAAGTACAGATTTTGCATATTATCCAGATAGCAATACAATTGCGTCTCAACATACACATTTTTCGCCTATAACTGGTGCCTATAGTGGCTTAGAAGCACGAACAACTGCTAAAGTCACATATAAAATACCCCTTCCCTTTTCTACCAATCCTTTACTTGCTGGTAATAACCTTGCATTAACGGGCATATGTGAATTAACACCAGTATCAGTCGCTCCAAAATTTGAAATAGTAATTACTCCAGTGGCTTTTTTACAATTTTCTGCAGGAGCTGCAATTAGTACAGCTTGGGATTTCATAGGTATTCAAGGACTTGCTGTTTTTAATGAGACTACAGATGCGTATGAGTCGGTAAATCCTTTATCAGCGGTAAAATACGACGTTTGGGCACAAGGCTTGTTTCAATTTGATTTAGCAGCTCTTTTTCCTGGTGACTGGAATCATATAGTAACAATAGATACGTATAAGATTAATATTCACGGAACAAGTGCAGGGAGAGACAAAAACGGCGCATGGAAATATCAGGGCACAGGAGAAAATTTTAGCGCTCCTAACTGGTATTCTAGTTTTCTATTAGGGTATAAAACACCTGCTTTGCCAATTTTAAATACAATTGCTATTAATACAGAATTAAGTAGCTATTTTGCCACAACTTTTTTTGGCGCTTATTATACTAATTGGGATCCTTCATTTACAACTATCTCAATAAGCCCCCTAGTTCTTTTAGATATTTCTAAAAATAATTC
>DASRMY010000084.1:0-5380 GCA_035647695.1 Treponemataceae bacterium
CGTTTACACATTATCTTAGTATATTTTTAGAGTGCAGATGGTTCATTTGCTATTAAGCTTATATACAACATCAGTATCCTGACCTCTTCGATAAAAGGTATGTAGGTGCTGACTGAAAAATGATAAGGAGATTTTGAAAAATGGCAAAACAGTTAATTTTTGACGAAGAAGCTCGCAAAAAAATGCTTTCAGGAGTCGAGCAAATTTCAAAGGCCGTAAAAGTGACACTAGGTCCTAAAGGGCGTCTAGTAATGCTAGAGAAACAGTATGGGGCACCAACAATTACAAAAGATGGTGTATCTGTAGCAAAGGAAATAGACCTAGAAGACCCTTTTGAAAACATGGGAGCGCAACTTTTAAAGGAAGTAGCTTCTAAAACAAATGATGTTGCTGGAGACGGAACAACAACAGCAACTGTACTTGCATATTCAATGGTACGAGAAGGCTTAAAAGCCGTTGTCGCTGGAATGACCCCCATTGAACTTCAACGTGGTATGAACAAAGCAGCAGCAATTGCAGTTGATGAAATTAAAAAAAATGCCAAAGAAATTAAAAGTTCAGAAGATGTTTCTCAAGTAGCAACAATTTCTGCAAATAATGATCAAGAAATTGGTTCAATTCTTGCTGGTGCAATCGAAAAAGTTGGCAAAGATGGCGTAATTACTGTCGAAGAGTCACAAACAATGGAAACAACTACAGATTTTGTAGAAGGTATGCAATTTGACAGGGGTTATATTTCAGCATATTTTGCAACAGACAGAGAGCGCATGGAAACAACCTTTAGAGATCCCTATATTTTAATTTACGATAAAAAAATCTCAAATATGAAGGATTTACTCCCATTGCTTGAAAAAGTTTCTGAAACAGGAAAAGAATTACTCTTTATCTGTGAAGATATGGATGGAGAAGCTTTAGCAACTCTAATCGTAAACAATCTTCGTGGAACTCTTAAAACATGTGCAATTAAAGCTCCTGGGTTTGGCGATAGACGCAAAGAAATGCTTGAGGACATCGCTGTTTTAACTGGTGCACAGGTAATTACTGAAGACTTAGGTCTTAAGCTAGAATCAGTAGAATTAGACCAGCTTGGAACTGCAAAATCTGTAAAAATTAATAAAGACGATACTATTATTGTTGACGGTGCTGGTGAAGAAAAAGCTATTAAAGAACGTGTTGCACAAATTAAAGCACAAATAGAATCATCAACATCAGACTATGATAAAGAAAAACTTAAAGAACGTCTTGCTAAAATCTCAGGTGGTGTTGCAGTTGTAAACATAGGTGCTGCAACTGAAACAGAAATGAAAGAAAAAAAACACAGAGTCGAAGATACCCTTGCAGCAACAAGAGCCGCTCTTGAAGAAGGCATTGTATCGGGTGGTGGGCTTGCACTTATTCAAGCTTCACAAGCTCTTGAAAAAGCAGAAGTTGAAAACTTAACCGATGATGAAAAAGTTGGGTTTAAAATTGTAAAACGAGCCCTTGAAGAGCCTATGCGTCAAATTGCTGAAAACTCTGGTGTTGATGGTAGCGTTGTTGTTGAAAAAGCCAAAACTGGTAAAAAGGGCATTGGATTCGATGCTTACAAAATGGAATGGAAAGACCTTTTCGAAGCAGGTATTATAGACCCTGCAAAGGTTACTCGCTCTGCATTACAAAATGCAGTTTCTGTAGCTGGACTCTTGCTTACTACAGAGTGTGCCATTGCCGACATACCTGAACCAGAAGCTCCTGCTCCACCAGCTGGTGCTGGCGGGATGGGTGGCATGGGCGGTATGTACTAAAAAGTTATTATGTAGGAAGAGTAACAAACGCAGGATAGTGTCTTTTTGAATATAAAAAGAACTATTACCTGCGAATGTTTCGACCACATACCAACCTTATATAGTAAAAGAGCAAGCTTTCTTATATTTGAAAGCTTGCTCTTTTTTTGTATTGAACATGTTAAATAGTTTTGAATTTTTTTTACTTACGGCACACAATGACCATAGTTCTGGCTTTTTCATTGTACGGCGAAAAATCAAAATCTCCATAAATTTCGCAACTTGAAAAACCGCAACCAACAAGCAATCGTTTAAGCTCAATAGCAGAATAGAGCCGCTGAATATGTGTATGATCTACTCTTTCACCTGTTTTATCGTCTATGAGTACCCAGCGTGAACGAAGGCCTTCCCACGCACCTACAACAGAAAACTCTGTAAGAACAGTTTTACCAGCACGATCAAACCACTCATTTCCAATAAAATCACGAACAGCTATCTCGCGACTTAAACATTCTAAAATAAACCAACCATCCTTTTTTACCGATTCTGCAATGTTTTTTAGAATTGCTATATCTTCTGCCATGCTTTCGCAGTACCCAAACGAAGTATAAAGATTCACTACACAATCAAAGGGTTCTGTAGGTTTATAATCTCTGAGGTCTGCTTTAACAAGGGAGATAGTAACCCCTTCATCTTGGGCTGTTTCTTGTGCTGCATCCAAATACGATTGCACTAAATCAACACCAGTTACATCTATACCTAAAAGAGCAAGTTCTATAGCAATACGTCCTGGACCACAACCAGCATCTAATACACGAGCGCCTTTAGAAAGTCCAGCAATAGTCATAATGCTTTGTGCAACATTTGCCGCTTCTGACCATCTTTGAGAATCAAAAAGCACTGGCGCATATAATTCCCAAAATCGTTCATTTTCAAACCATTCTATTTTTTTGTTACTTTTATCTTTTAGCATGACAACTCCTCTTTTTTTAAGTATACTGGCTTTACTATGAAAAAGACAGTATATATTATAGGCCATAAAAACCCAGATACCGACTCGGTAATATCTGCTGCAGCTTATGCACAATTGAAACACGATTTAGGTGAAAAAAATCATATAGCTGCTAGAGCAGGTAAGCTTGCACCACAAACAGAATATATTTTTGAACGCTTTCATGTTCCTGTACCAGAATACATACCTGACTTACAACCGAAAACAGAGTATTATATGCAAAAAATATTAGATGTTGTAGATGAAAAAACATCTTTATCTCGTGCAGTTGCAAAAATGGAAGAATCAAATAGCAAAGTACTTCCCGTTATAGATGCAAAAGGTGTGTATAAATCATTACTCCACTATAACGCTTTTGCGCAAAATATTTTAAAAATTTTGAACCCAGACAAAGAAACAGCAATTACAACAAGTATCAAACTAATAAAAGATACGCTTTCTGCACAACCTCTCATTACACGAAATGAAAATGAACTCTTTAAATGTTCTATTCTTGTTGCTGCATCAAAAATAGAAACATTTAAAGAACTTTTGGAAGTTAAAAAAAATGAAAATGTTATTGTTATAACGGGTGATCGAGCTGATATACAAGAACACTGCATAGACTGCGATATAAAAGCCCTTGTGATCACATCTGGCTTTATTCTTAATAAAGAATTGCGAGAAAAAGCAGAAAAAAAAGGAATTTCCATTCTTACAAGCCCATATGACACGTCAGAAACATCTTTGCTTATTGTATATTCGACGCCTGTTTCAGTTATGGCTGATAGTAATATAAAACCAGTAAAATCATACGACACTATTCGACGAATAAAACCATTGCTCAAGGCTTCTCCCAGTAGGTGCCTCCCTGTCGTTGACTATAATAATAAAGTTATTGGTATTATTTCAGAAAGTGATATTATACAGGACGCAAATATAGAACTAATACTAGTCGATCATAATGAACTTTCGCAAGCAGTTGAAGGCGCTGAACATTATATTATTCGAGAAATTATTGATCACCATCGTCTGGGCAATGTATCTACACGAAACCCAATTACATTTATAAACAAACCAGTTGGGGCAACGTGCACACTTATAACAAATTTATATCGTGAAAACAAAATTTCTATCCCTACTGCTATTGCATCAATTTTACTATGTGGAATTTTATCAGATACACTTATTCTACAATCTGCAACAACTACAACTATTGATCTTGAAACTGCCGAATACTTGTCTAATATTACAAACTTAGACATTCAACAATTAGGCCAAGATATTATGTCAGCTGCCAGTAACATAGGTAAACGAACAGCCACAGAAGTAATACATCAAGATATGAAAGAATATACAGAAGGGAAACACGTATTTACAGTTAGTCAAATTGAAGTAGATTCAACAAGTGAGATACGAAATCGAAAAGAGGAATTTATTGCAGAGCTAGAAATAGAACGGCGAAGCAGAAAAGGACTTTTTTCAGCTATTATGGTTACAAATATTACCAAGTTGACCAGTATTTTAATCATTGCAGCCGAGCCAGCTTTTATGCCATATATATCGCTGCCAAAACGTGATGATGCTATGTACACGGTCAAAGACATTGTCTCGCGAAAAAAACAACTCATTCCGCTCCTTCTTGAACAAATAGAAAAGTTTAGTATCTAAATGTTTTTTTTGCTTTGATATTTGCGCCCCTATATATTAACATATATGCTCTGTTTACCGACAATAAAAGCATGAAAAAAAATAGTATTGCAGTAGGTGTCTATTTGTTTGTCTTGCCTGCACTTTTTGCGCTTAAAACTACAGGTACAAATCTTTTAATTGATACAAACTGGCAATATGCAGTAGAAAATAATTCTCAAAACATCGTTTCGTTTGATATGAAACCTGAAAAAAACAGATTTAACAACATTTCTTTTATACAGCTTAGAAATTTAGAATTATTATTACCACATAAATCTGGTGTTGTTTGGCTTAAATCTAGTTTTTATGTTCCAGATGATTTTTCACAAGAATCTTTAGCATGTTATTTGGGCAAGATTAGTATGCATGATCAAACATGGTTAAACGGAGTTTATTTAGGTGGCTGGGGCACATTTGAAAAAAACACTTGGAGTTATTGTAATAAAACACGAGAGTATGTAATACCAGGTTTTCTTATAAATACTGGAACAGAAAACACTTTATATGTACGAATATTCGTTAACCAAAAGGGCTCGTTGCAGTCTGTGCCAAAAATAGGCCCCTCCCAAATCATTCATAAAAAAGCAACAATAGAATCCTTTATACATGCCAGCACTCACATGCTTCTAGCTGGTATTTTTATATTTATAAGTTTATATAATCTTTTTTTGTTTTTTTACAGAAAAAAAGAAAGGCTCCATCTCAGCTACGCCCTTTTGACTTTTTTTTCAGCACTATATACAAGTCAATTGTATCTCCATCTATTACCAGGGTTTCAACCAGCGCATAATTCATATATGCTTTATCAAAAAATAACTTCATATTTTTCAGGGTTTCTCATTGTTTTTCTAGCATGTAACTATTTAAATTATTTTTTTGAACGCAATGAAGCTCGTATAATTTATATCCTCCGTTCTATACTTATACTTATACC
>DASRMY010000085.1:0-3660 GCA_035647695.1 Treponemataceae bacterium
CCATTGCACGGCGTAAAATATCTGCTTCTCCTAGTGAAAACCCAGCAATTTTCTGGGCGACTTGCATAACCTGTTCTTGGTAGACCATGACGCCGTATGTTTCTTTCAAAATTGGTTCTAGGCATGGGTCTGGATAATGAATTTTAGAATTATCAAATTTACCTTCGATGTATTGTGGAATATACTTCATTGGACCGGGTCTATACAATGCGTTTAAAGCAACAATTTCTTCAATACAACGAGGTCGAGCTTGTTGTAGAATTTTTTTCATTCCAGGACTTTCAAATTGAAAAACAGCTGTTGTATGTCCTTTACAAAAAAGATCAAATGTTTTTTCGTCTGTATCTGATACTTTCTCGACGCTAAAATTTTCATGTCCAGGACGTTTTTTTATTATTTGCTCTGCATATTTTATTAACGTGAGTGTTTTTAGGCCTAAATAATCAAACTTAATAAGCCCGCAGGGTTCAATAATATCCATCGAATATTGACTTGCGACCTTGCCTGTTTTACTATCCTTATAAATAGGGGTCCAATTAGGCAGTTCACTTCGGCCAATAACAAGGCCAGATGCATGTAAAGAAGTGTTTCGCTTTGTTCCTTCAAGTTTAAAGCAAATATCAAAAAGTTCTTTGTATTTTGGATCATCTCTATAGGGGCTTAACTGTCCATTATCGGGATTGTCTTTTGTTGGTTGTGCAAAAGCATCTGCTAGTTGTACATCTGTGCGAGCTGGGACAAGTTTTTTTAACATAACCACGTCGGTAAGTGGAATATCAAGTGCTCTTCCAACATCGGCTATAACAGCTTTGGGTTTAAGAGTTCCAAATGTAACTATGTGGCCAACTTGTGGATCTCCATATTTATCTCGTGTATACTGGATAATGTCTTGACGGCCTTCAAAGCACATATCAATATCAAAGTCAGGCATGCTTACGCGTTCGGGGTTTAAAAAACGTTCAAATATTAAATTAAATCTAAAAGGGTCAATGTCTGTTATAGACATGGCATAGGCAACAAGGGAACCTGCTCCAGAACCACGGCCTGGCCCTATAGGAATATCACGATTTTTTGCCCAGTTTATAAAATCCCATACAATGAGAAAATAACCTGAAAATCCCATTTGAAATATTATACCTAACTCGTATTCTGCTCGTTCTTTTATTTCTTCAGTGAGTGTCTCATAGTGATTTTTTAGACCCTCATATACTAAAAACCGAACATAGTCATCTTCGCTCGCGTATTCAGATGGAATTTGATATACGGGTAAACAGTCTTTTAATTCTTGTGTTTTAAACTGAGGAATTCGTAAATCACACATATCAGCAATGCGTTTTGTGTTAGAAATCATTTCTGGGTGTTGGGGAAAAAGGCTTGCCATTTCTTCTTCTGATTTTAGATAAAACTCATGTGTTTCAAATTTCATGCGATTTGTATCTGTACGTAATTTTTTCGTTCCTATACAAATTAAAACATCGTGAGCAATTGCATCTTCCTTGTATACATAATGGCTGTCATTTGTAACAACCATGGGAACATCGAGTTTTTGTGCAATATCAATGAGTAATGGGGCAACTTTTTTTTGATCTGCGATTCCGTGATCTTGTAGTTCGATAAAAAAGTTTTCTTTGCCAAAAATTTCTTGATAGGTGCGTACAAATTCTTCAGCTTCGGTGTCTTTTCTGGAAAGCAAGTATTTGGGTAATTGTCCTGCAAGACAGGCAGAAAGACACACAAGGCCTTTTGAATATTTTTTTAGCAATTCTAGGTCAATTCTAGGTCTATAATACATTCCTTCGGTGTACGCTTTTGAGGAAAGCCAACTTAGGTTTTTATAGCCTTCAATGTTTTTTGCTATAAGAACAAGATGATAATAACGGCTCCCTAACTCATCTTGTTCTTTTAGGTGTCTATCTTGTGGAGCAACATAAAACTCGCATCCTATGAGAGGTTTAATACCAGCTTTGTGGCACGCTTGTTCAAAGTGTAGTGCGCCAAACATATTTCCATGGTCCGTAAGAGCTAATGCTCCAAACCCGAGTTCTTCTGCTCTGTTTATAAGTGTAGGAATTTGTGCTGCGCCATCTAAAATTGAATAATCTGAGTGTACGTGTAAATGTACAAAATCACTGCTTGGTTTGTAGTTTTCGATTGTGTTTGCCATAAACTGCATTATAACAGAAAATTTAAATATTGTAATGAATGAGGCTGTTACTACTATGATTCAATTATGGTTAAGATATCTTCTGGTATTGTTGCAAATATTTTAGCACCATGTTCTTTTTGAAACTTTTTGCTTCTAAACCCCCAACCAACTGCAATGCAGTCTATATTTGCGTTTTTTGCTGTTTGAATATCTATTTCGCTGTCGCCAATATATACTGTTTTTTTTGCAGGAATAGCTAGTTTTTTTAAAATAGCATGTATACTATCTGGGTTTGGTTTTTTACTAATGCCTAATTCTTTACTTTCTCCGTATGCAATTTCAAATAAGTTAGGAAAATAAATGTTACAAAGCTCTTGTACTTGTTCGTGTCGTTTATTCGAAACAAGTGCTAATTGCACACCTTGATTTTTTAATTTTTTTAATACATCAATAATACCTGTATAGGGGGTTGTCTTGTCATTTGAATGTTTTGCATAGTAGGTAATAAAATCAGCATACATTGTATCAAATTTGTTTTCTTTGATGGTAGCATTTTGTGATGAAAGGGCGTGTGAAAGCGTGAATTTTAACCCCTGTCCCACAAATTGTAGGACTTCGTCTTCGGTGTATGTTGTATATTCATACTTATTAAGAATATAATTAACAGCACCAGCAATATCGCTTATTGTATTTAAAACCGTCCCATCCATATCAAAAATTGCAAGTGAATATTTCATGGTAAAAATCTATCCTTCTATTTCTTCAATGTTTTTAAAATATCTAAGTGTTCCTACTTTTAGTTCATCTGTTGCATCATTGTCTGCAACTATAATTGCTTTGCTATGCATTTGAAGAATGCTTATTGGCCACATTT
The DNA here is from genome assembly GCA_035647695.1 of Treponemataceae bacterium. Lineage (GTDB taxonomy): Bacteria > Spirochaetota > Spirochaetia > Treponematales > Treponemataceae > CETP13. The sequence continues at coordinate 3,021 of DASRMY010000085.1, forward strand.
GAGAAACAGCACCTTCTACAGCATGTTTTAATGCGAGAGCCTTATTATGTCCAGTAACTAAAAACAAAACTTCTTCAGCATCACAAATAGTTCCAACGCCAACTGTTAATGCTTTTTTGGGGACCCTGGTTATATCTCCGTTAAAAAACCTAGAATTAACAATAATAGTGTCTTTGCTTAGTGATTTTACTCTTGTTCGGCTCGAAAGTGATGAGCCAATCTCATTAAAAGCTATATGTCCATTGCAACCTGTTCCGCCTAAAAACAAGTGAATGCCGCCTGCTTTTTTTATTGCTTCTTCATATAAAAGACATTCCTGTTCGAGGTTTTTTGCCATGCCATCTAAGATATGAATGTTTGCTGGATTAATATCTATGTGATTAAAAAGATATTCATACATAAAATAGTGATAGCTTTGTTTGTGGTTAGCAGGTAATCCCACGTACTCATCCATGTTAAAGCTGATAACATGTTTAAAACTTACTTTGTTTGCTTTATTAAGTTCAATTAATTTTTGGTATGTGCCAATAGGAGAGCTACCAGTGGCAAGACCGAGAACAAACGGTTTTTTTTTGGTTGGTGCAAATGTGTTAATTGCGTTCACTATATAGTCTGCAGTCCAATTTGAACAATCATCATA
>DASRMY010000086.1:0-2978 GCA_035647695.1 Treponemataceae bacterium
CAAGAAGTATACACTAAGGATATAGTAAAGTAAATAAATAACTTTTGTCATGTTTCTTCTATGCAAACAACTTTTTTCTCAGTTGACAAAACAACGCCTAAATGACAAAATCTGACGCATGAGTAAATATATTTTGGTAACGGGAGGCGTATGTTCTAGCCTCGGAAAAGGAGTTGCTTCTTCTGCCATAGGAAGCCTTCTTGAATGCTGCGGGCTTACTGTAGCAATGATGAAGTGTGATCCCTATATAAATGTCGATGCAGGAAACATGAGCCCGTATCAACACGGAGAAGTCTATGTAACAAGTGATGGTACAGAGACAGATCTGGATCTTGGAAATTACTCGCGATTTACACATGTATCACTTACCAGCGCAAATTGTATTACCACAGGAAAAGTGTATGATACAGTTATAAAAAACGAACGCGCAGGACGTTATAACGGAAGAACGGTCCAAGTAATCCCACATATTACGGATGAAATTCAACGTCGAATTTTATTAGTTGCATCACAAAGCAAAGCCGATGTTGTTATTGTTGAAATTGGTGGCACCGTAGGCGATATTGAATCAATCCCATTTCTTGAATCGATACGTCAGCTTATACGAAAGCAAGGCAAAGGAAATGCCATATCTATTCATCTTACCCTAATACCAATGATTACAGGTGGAGAACTCAAAACAAAACCCACCCAGCATTCTGTCAAAAGTATGCAAAAACTTGGTATTCAGCCAGATATTTTATTATGCCGTACTGAGCACTTGCTTGATGAAAACATCAGAAAAAAAATAGCACGGTTTTGTAATGTTGGTATGAATGCTGTTTTTACTTCTCCCGATGTTGAAAAAACAATATATGAACTACCTGTTATTTTTCATGAACAAAAACTAGATGCATTAATTTTAAAAAAACTTGGTTTCCATCAGCATAAAGCAGATGTCACCCCTTGGAAAAAGTTTTTAGCAAAAATAAACAACCCAAAAAAAATTATAAAACTTGGTATACTTGGTAAAAAAAATTACCTAAACGACTGTTACAAATCTGTGAGAGAAGCTTTGCTACACGCTGCGGTAAGTACCCATGGGGTTAGTTTAGACTTAAAAAAAATTGATGCAGAAGACATAGAAGCTGCGCATAACCCAGCTCCTTTTTTTGAGAAATTTGATGGTATTGTAGTCCCAGGTAATTACGGCCAAAGAGGTTTTTTAGGACTTTTAGAAGGGGTTAGACATGCTAGAGTACAAAAAATACCTTTTTTTGGGGTAGATTTTGGTATGCAAATTATGGCTATAGAAACTGCACGTAATATAGTTGGCTGGACGGATGCCGATTCGACAGAATTTATACAAAACACAGATCACCCAATTGTCAGCTTGCCTGAAGAACAATCAAGCCTTGTTACTGCAGGTTTGATGAAAGTTGGAAATAGCGATATAAAAATAAAGAAAGGCTCAAAACTTGAACATATTTATAAAAAAACAATAATTACTGAACGACACCGAAACAAATATGCCTGCGACAGAAAATACCTAGAAGATCTTAAAAAAGCAGGGTTACATATGGTAGCATTTTCCGTTTCTGATGATCAAGTAGGAGCTTTAGAGTGGCAGAATCATCCATGGGGAATTGGTGTGCAATATCATCCAGAATTTATATCACGGCCAACAAATCCTCATCCACTTTTTTCAAGTTTTATTGAGGCTGCTATTAGTTTTCAAAAACAAAGGAATAAAACATTTGACTAACAACACGTTAATGACACTACTAGTATATATAATCGTATCTTTTTTTGTTTTTTCCTGCTCGCTTAACTATAACGATACAAAAGAGAGCATATCAACGTCACCAGAATTTGTTTTTAGAAACCCTCAGTTCACACGAATAGAAGAAAACAAAAAAAAATTAATGTTCACAGCTGAGCACATTGAGCAATATAGCGGAAGCGATGCTATGTATGGTAAAAACATTACTTTTACTGCATTTGACAATAATAATAACAAAGCATTTAGTGGCCAGTGTACTTTGTTTTCAGCAGATAATGGGAAAGAAATTTATCAACTGTTTGACGGGATATCTATACATGATTATGATAAAAAAACTGATATTACTGCAAAAAATCTATATTGGAATAGCAAAACAGAAACCCTTGTTGGCACTACAGATGATGAAGTTACCATACAAACAGAAAATCTTACTATAACAGGTACAGGATTTGCTGCAAGTGGAAAAGATGGTGAGTATTCTATACAAAAAAATGTATCGGGTATTATTTTTAATAACAAAACCACAAAGGAAACACCTAATGAAAAACAGGCACTCAACTAATAAAATGCTAAAATATGCTTTTTTTATGTTTATTTCTTTGTTTTCCTTTTTACCCCTTTACACCGAAACAGTTACTTTTAATGCTGATAGCATGAGTGGGAAGGCAAGTGATGCACATACAATTACAAGACTTTTAGGTAATGCGAAAATCAAAACAGATGACATAGAAATTTTTGCAGATAACATAGAACTATCTGGTGAAGAATATCGTATTGTGAGAGCCTCAGGAAATATAAGCGGACAAAGCAATGTAAATGGTTTTTCCTTTTCTTGCACACATATGCATTATGATCGAGAGACAAAAATTGCCATTTTTGAAAACGATGCTAACATAGTGGACCTTGATAATAATGTAACAGCAAAAGCCCAATATATAAGATATGATCAAAACACCGAAGTTGCAAACATGCAAATTTCTGTTACAATTTTACACGAAGAAGCAATATGTACTTCTTCTTTTGCCATCTATCGTAAACAAACAAGCATGCTTGAGTTATCTGGCTCTCCTAAAATAGTAAATGACCAAGACACCTACACCGCACGTGAAATCACATTAAACCTAGATACTGAAGAAATGACACTAGATGGCAAGGTAACAGGAACTGTCAGCAGTCAAAACAAAAAGAAAAAGGCAGCTACTGATGAATGAATTAC
>DASRMY010000087.1:0-5393 GCA_035647695.1 Treponemataceae bacterium
CCTTTAAAATACACTTATTTTTGACATATGTCAATAACACTAACAAAGGGTTTTTTACATTAGAGGGAGAAACTCATTGTTTTTTAGTAATAGTGCGGGTAGCAACTATGTTCACACCTGTGTTAGCCACATTTGAAATAAGAATATCTCCAATTGCAATGGGTGCGTTCACGGTAGGTTTACGTATGTGCTTCATAATAGCACGTATCTTTTCTTTAGGTATAGCAGCAGCTGTTTTAACAGACACCAGTGCATAATTCCCATTTTTGACCCTCATACTAGAGGTTACAATACGAGTAGGAGAAAGTATTTCTTTTTTACCATAGGCCACTCCTTTAGGACATTTATTACCACTAATACGTATATCATCTTCTGTTAACGTTTTATGTGTGTATTTTTCTTCGTTATAGCGTATCGTTAATGCACATCCAAGCGGACAATTAATACAGGTGAGTTCTTTTTCTATCATTATATTCTCCTACGCTTCTTCTATGCAAATAGTTATTTTTTTTGGTTGAAGTGTGTCAAATCTCGATTTTAATAAAACTACGTGCTCCATTTCTCCTGGTGCGAGTACTTTTTTTAGTGTATGCTGCACGCGAACATCATCATAATATACAGAAATAAATCTATTAGCATATACATCATCGACGCGAAACCTCACAACAACCTTATCATTCATTGTATGAGTATTTACGAACTGTGGTACAGTATATCGCACCCCATTTTTTGCCTGGATTGTAACCTGTTTTATATCATCAGAGGCTGTTTTTCTTGTACACGACCCATGTGCCCGTTCACTCATTTTTTGAACAGCTTTTACAGCAGCCTTACCCGCAAGAGATGCTTCTTCAGATACAAAATCTACTACATCATGCACATGCAGGACATTACCACAAGCAAACACGCCAGCAATATTTGTTTCTAAATGCTCATTTACCATTGGGCCATTTGTAACGCATGATAAATCTATTCCTAGATTTTGACTCAGCTCATTTTCTGGAATAAGACCAACAGAAAGTAGCAAGGTATCACAAGAATAAAATTCTTCAGTTCCTGGTATTGGTTTGCAATTTGAGTCAACCTGTGCAAGCGTAATACCAGTAAGCCGGTCTTTACCGTGTATGTTTATGACTGTATGACGTAGTTTTAGTAAAATATCATAATCATCTAGGCATTGGACAATATTGCGTTTTAAACCACCCGAATACGGCATGAGCTCGGCAACGACTTTAACTTTTGCACCTTCTAAGGTCATGCGACGAGCCATTATTAAACCAATATCACCTGAGCCTAAAATAACAACTTCGCGCCCAACACACTCACCTTCAATATTTATTAATTGTTGTGCTGTTCCTGCTGAAAAAATACCAGCCGGTCTATACCCAGGAATATTTAAACTACCACGAGCCCGTTCACGACATCCCATAGCAAGAATAACTGTTTTAGCAACTATTTGTTGTAATCCTTCTTCTCTATTTATATAGGTAATTATTTTAAAATCGGCTGACACTGCATCTTTTCCACTTGCTTTTGCAATATCAATTACCATTGTATCTACTTTATATTGAATCATTGCTTTTTCTACCATATCAATATATCGAGCTGCATATTCAGGTCCTGTAAGTTCTTCTTTAAAAGTATGTAACCCAAAACCATTGTGAATGCATTGATTTAAAATACCACCTAATTCGGCTGCTCGCTCTAAAATGAGTATACTTTTTTCACCTGCCTCATATGCTGAAACAGCAGCAGCCAAACCAGCAGGACCGCCACCAATTATAACTATATTTGTCCCTTTACTCATTAAAAAGCTCCTTGTTGGTTTTTTTTAGAAGAAGGGGCGACCCTGCTACGTTTTTACAAACTTCTTCTTTTGCTATACCACATTCACGGGCTATTATTTCTATGTGCCGAGGTGTACAAAAGCCTGCCTGACAACGTCCCATACCAGCACGTACCCTACGTTTTACACCATCTAAACTTGTTGCACCCAAAGTTCGTTTGCACGCATCTATTATTTCACCTTCAGAAATACCCTCACAGCGACATACAATGGTGCCGTATTCTGGACGCTCTTTTATAAGCTTTGCGCGTTCAGCAAACGAAAGCTTTGCAAGTTCAGGAATACCTTTGCGAGTAGCAATAAAATGCTCTTTTTTACGAGCTCCAGCTTTTTTTACAAGCATATTTGCCACATACACACCGAGTGCTGGAGCACAACTTAAACCAGGCGATTCAATACCAGCAACATCAAAAAACCCGGGAGCATCAGCACACTCTTCAATCATAAAATCATCTTTCTTTTGATGGGCACGCACCCCTGTAAATGAAGTAATAACGTGTCTATATGGAATGTGCTTAAGACTTTTTGACGATGCAGCTAGTAATTTTTCAATATCTGATGCAGTAGTAGCTGTTTGTTCTTTATCTTCAATGTCTGTTGCTGTTGGCCCTATAAGTAAATTGCCATGCACCGTTGGTGTAACCAAAGTACCCTTGCCCATAGCCGTGGGGAGCTGAAAAATAGTCATAGAAACGACATTACCGACTGTTTTATCAAATAAACAATAGTCACCTTTTCGAGCAATAATCTTAATTTTATTTTTACTAACCATATTATGAATAACATCCGCATACACACCAGCAGCATTTACAATATATGTGGCATACATTTTATTATGTGTCGGCGGTTTTGTTGACTTAGGTGAAACAGGAACATAGGGAGTTGTTTTTGTTTGCAAACACCATACTTTTTTTTCTGTAGTTATATTTGTTACTTCAGTATTAAAAATAAAGTCGACTCCATTATCGCACGCATTTTCACCAAGAGCGACCGTCAAATTAAAAGGGTCTACTAAACCACTTGTTGGTATGTGTAGCGCTTGAACAATATCATCGCTCAATTCAGGCTGCATTGCTCTTGCTTTATCGCCAGATACAATCTGCATATGAGGCACCTTGTTTTTTATTCCTCGTTCGTATAATTCTTGAATTCCCGTTTTTTGGCTTTTATCAAAACAGCACACCAAAGCACCATTACGTTTAAAATTAAAATCTAAGTCTTTACTCAGTTGTTCTATAAGTTGATTACCTTCAACATTAAGCTTTGCTTTTAAAGTACCAGGTTTTGCATCATGACCTCCATGAACAAGACCACTATTTGCCTTAGAAGTACCAGAACAAAGATCTTCTGTTTTTTCGACAACAGCGATTTTTAAATCATATCGTGATAATTCACGCGCTATTGCTGCACCAGAAACTCCCGCACCTATAATGACAACATCGTACATATAATTATTCATACAAACTCCTACCAACCGCGCCTACCATCATAAATAATCTATTTTTAGCCTTTTCAATATCTAATAATTTTTGTTTTACTAGAAGCCCACTAGCGTATCCTACAAAGGAACCATTAGATCCAATGACTCTATGACAGGGTACAACAATTTGTAATTTATTTTTATTGTTTGCCATTCCAACAGCTCTGGCAGCATGTGGATTTCCAATTTTTTGTGCTATAGCTTTATAACTTAGCGTTTTACCATAAGGAATTGTTGATACAGCATGCCATACTTTTTTTTGAAAGTCAGTCCCGTCAAAAAAAAGTGGTAAATCAAACTCAGAGCGCTTAGTATCCAAATACTCACGTATTTGTCGTATCACAATTTGGCATAGATTATTTGGATTTGAATTTTGCCCATTAATTGGTTCTGATATACAACGTATATAGGTAACATGTGTGTGTGTACAGTGTATTTGGAACATTCCTATTTTTGTATTATAAAAAGCTATGTGTTGCTTCTCAGAAACTACATGACTCATTGCGTGCTCCCGTTATTTGTATTGTAACTATTTCTGTAACAATACATTCTACTAACAAAATAAATACTAATACAAACGGTAAAATGGTAAAACTTGTTCGACCTGCTACAAATCCGAACAACGGTGGCATTATGGTAGTACCAATATATGCAGTTGCCATTTGAATTCCCATAATACCTTGTGACATTTTTTTACCAAAGCGAACGGGTGTTTCATGTAGCATAGCAGGATATATTGGAGCACAACCTAATCCTAACAATATAAAACCAAGTAGCTGAAAGAGATTTGATCCTGAAATAAACATACAAAGAACACCAATAATACTCGTAAGTTGACCAATACGTATTAGTTGATTGTTGGTTAATTTTAATGCAACAAAACCAGCTAATATTCGGCCAGCTGTAATCCCTAAATAGTAAATAGCAATCCATTGAGCTGCTATTTCAGCCGATAAGTTTTTTGTATGTACCAAATACGTTGCGCCCCACATTCCAGCTATCAGTTCGACCGTACAATAACAAAAAAAAGCAACTAATGCAGGTTTTGCACCTGGTAGTTTAAGCAATTGTCCTAAGCGATTTTTTCTAGAAATGCCAATTTCGTTTTCTTTTTTTTCATTATACGTATTATCTGTGTTTTTATCACAAACGTTCTTTTTTTTATTATGGGCAGTGGCTCCTTCAGTATTTGATGCTAAAACAGACTGAGCTCTTTCCCATAAGGGGAGAGTTAAAAACAAAAAAACTACAAGCGTACATTGCAAGCCAGCTATTAATGCGTAGCTTATTCTCCACCCATTATTACGTAAAATAAAAAAGGAGAGAATTATAGGACCGGCTGTTGCACCTATACCCCAAAAAGCATGCAACCAATTCATATGAATTGCCTTATAGTGTGTGGCCACAAAATTATTTAAACCAGAATCGATTGCTCCTGCACCTATGCCTAACGGAATAGCAAAAAAACACATAGTTATAAAATTTTGGGACAAAGCAAATCCTATCAAACCTATAGCTGTTAATAAAACACTAAACGTTGTTACATTAGCTATCTTCCATTTGAGTATAACACGTTCGCTCAACAAACTAGAAGCAACTGTTCCTGCAGAAATTATCATAGAAATAAAGCCTGCATATGCAACATTAACACCTAAGTCAAGATGTAAAACTGGCCACGCTGGGCCTAATATTGCATCAGGTAATCCTAAGCTTATAAAAGTAATATACACAATGACTAATAGCCTTATCATTATTCCTCCGTTACAGTTTTTACACCCAAACAAAAAAAGTTTTGCACGATAGCCTATAAAAAATACTGTAACTAATACACGACTGTAATTTTTAGATACACTACTCTATAGCTTGCGGTAATTATTTATTCAATTTGTTTGTTAGTATTATCATTATTATAAGAAGGACGGATAAAACTGCAAGATACACAAGAGCAAGAATTTCGGTACGTTCAGGAAAAATTGCAATAAGCACGCCAGAAGCAATTGTAAGTACTCCCATAATTAAAGAAAAAACACCACTTATTTTTCCAAGCATAGTGTTACGTATTTTTCC
>DASRMY010000088.1:0-3931 GCA_035647695.1 Treponemataceae bacterium
TAATTTAGATGATAATAATGCTGTTGGGGCAGGTGGTCTTTAATGGCTTTTGTTCAGTTTTCTAAAGTTTCACTTGCCTTTGGAAACCGTGATATTCTTAAAGATGTTTCAATTAATTTAGCCGAAGGTTCCCGTGTTGCCCTTGCTGGTGCAAATGGGTGTGGAAAATCTACCTTAATGAAGGTTCTCGCTGGAATTCAAGAATATGATAGTGGTGATCGTGCTGTCGAAAAGGGAACTCGAATTGTTTATGTCCCCCAGTCTGGTATTGTGCATAAAGGAACAACTTTACGGGCAGAAATTGATAAAGCTTTTTCACTTGGATATAAAATGAATAAAAAAGCTGAAGAAATTGGTGAGCGTCTCAAAGATACATCACTTAATAATAAAACCCAACAGTATTTGATTGAAGAACATGCTACTATTTTAACTTTTTTAGACGAATCATCTTGGCATCGTCGTGATGTTTTGGCTGAACAAACTCTTTTAGGGTTGGGTTTTATTAAACAAGACTTAGACCGAAAATGCGAGGAGTTTTCTGGTGGTTGGCAAATGCGAATTGCACTTGCAAAAGCTCTCTTGCAAAACCCTGATATTCTTTTACTTGATGAACCAACAAACTATTTAGATATTGAAGCTCGGACATGGCTAGAGGAATTTCTAATAAGTTTTAAAGGTGGTTTTTTGCTTGTCAGTCATGATCGTTATTTTCTTGATATTACGGTAAATGAGGTCTGCGAGCTTTTTAATGGTGAGTTACATCGCTATCCTGGTAATTACAGTCATTATGAAAAAGTTAGACAACAAGAACTAGAATCTCTTATGCATCGTTATGAGTTGCAACAAGTAGAAATAAAAAAGCTTGAAGATTTTATAAATCGTTTTAGATATAAGGCAACTAAGTCTGCTCAAGCAATGGAACGACAAAAACAGCTTGATAAAATAGAACGTATTCAAATTCCTGAGGCATTAAAAAAAATTCATTTTTCTTTTCCTCCTGCTCCGCATTCTGGAAAAATTGTAATGACTGCAGAGAATCTTGGAAAGAGCTATGTAAATGAAAATGGACAAAAAAATGAAGTCATTAAGCATTTAGATTTTCTTATTGAAAAAGGAGATAGGCTTGTTGTTGTAGGACGCAATGGAGCTGGTAAATCAACCTTGCTTCGCATTCTGGCTACTGTTGATAATAATTACACAGGAACAATAAAACCAGGTGCAGGTGTTCAAATTGGCTATTTTAGCCAAGATAATGCAGAAACTATAAGTGGAGATATTTCAATTATCGATAAACTTGAGCAATCTGCATCCTTAGATCTTATGCCAAAATTACGAGATATGCTTGGCGCCTTTTTGTTTAGAGGAGATGATGTTTATAAATCCTTAAATGTTCTATCAGGAGGAGAGAAAAGTAGGGTAGCTTTACTACAACTTTTATTACGTCCTGTAAATTTACTTATACTTGATGAGCCAACTAATCATTTAGACATGCATTCGAAAGATGTCCTTTTAGATGCGTTAGCCGATTTTAATGGCACTATCATTTTTGTATCACATGACCGAGGTTTTATAGAAAATTTAGCAAATCGTGTGCTTGAACTAAAGCCTGGCCAAAGCAGAGAATTTGTCGGCGATTATGAGTACTACTTACAACGTTTAGAAGCAGAGTCAAAAGTAGATGGGGTTAGTTTTGCTTTTGGGTCAACAAATAGTGATAATAAAAAAACTGAAAAAACTCATGCAGAGCAAATTGAAAAGTCTGAAGGTGCTCTAAGCTATGAAGAAGAAAAGCGCATAAAAGCAGAACGGCGTAAATTAGAAAAAAAACAAGAGCATTTTATGGATAACATAGTTCAAAAAGAAGAACAAAAAGCAGCACAAGAAAACTTGCTTGCAACTCCTGAAGTTTATTCTGATGGTGTAAAAAGTGCAAAAACTCAAAAGAATATAGATGCGTTAGAAAAAAAAATTGGGGAGTTAACCGAAGCGTGGGAGAAAACAAGTGAAGAACTTGAAGAATATGCTTGTGCTGACATAACCTAGAATTTTATATATACTCTGAGCATGAATATTAAAACAACATCACAAAGACTTACAGGTTCTATTACTGTTCCTGGTTCAAAAAGCCATACTATACGTGCTGTGTTATTAGCTTCAATGGCTGAAGGTACATCAAAAATTTATAACCCTTTGCCAAGCACTGATTGTGTCAGTGCTGCTAATGCCGTTTCCCTTATGGGGGCAAAGGTTGTCTTCGATTCAGATATGTGGACTGTAAATGGTGCAGGGTCAAATCTACATCTGCCAGAAGATGTAGTTAATGTCAATAATTCTGGGTCCACACTGTATTTTTTAACACCTATTGCAGCTTGTTTTACTGGCTGGAGTGTTTTTACAGGTGATGAATCTATACGTAGTCGACCTGTTGCTCATATGACCGATATGCTTGAACAGCTTGGCGCGCACACTGAAATGACTCGTCCTGATAGTAATGCACCGCCATTCATAGTTCGAGGGCCAATACAAGCTGGAGTTGTTAGAACTGATGGGCAACTTTCGCAGTACATAACGGGAATGATGATGGCTGCCACTCGCTTATCAGGAACAACATATTTTAATCTAGCGGATCCAAAAGAAACCCCTTATTTAAAAATGACAAAGCTATGGCTCAATCGAGTTGGTGTGTCTGTTCAAATGTCTGATGATTTTAAACAAATAAGCCTCTGTGGTCCGCAACAAATAAAAGCTTTTGAAGCAACAGTTCCTTCAGATTGGGAAGCAGTTGCCTTTCCTCTTATTGCAGCCCTAATGAGTAATAGTTCTAAAATTAGCATTGAAAACATTGATGTTTCTGGTTCGCAAGGCGATGATGCAATTGTAGATATTTTACAAGCTGTTGGCGCTGATATAAAAATCAATACAAACACAAAAACCCTTTTTGTTTGTGGATCAAGTCCCCTAAAAGGTGATTCGACCATAAAAACAGATGGTTTTCCTGATGCCATTTGTGCTTTGGCTGTTATAGCTTGTTTTATTGAGGGCACAACAACATTTACAGATATAGACATTTGTCGTAGTAAAGAAACAGATCGTATTAGGGTAATGGCAAAAGAACTTGCAAAATTGGGTGCAGATATTAAGGACTGTGGCGATACTCTTGTTGTGCACGGTAGCAAAAAGGGTGCTGCGCTTCATGGTGGTATTGTCGAAAGTTATGGTGATCATAGAGTTGCTATGGCGTTAGTCTGTGCAGGCTTTGGCCTACCAGATGGTGAAAGCATTACGGTGAAAGATGCTGAGTGTTTTAAAGTGAGTTTTCCTCTTTTTATAGAAACTATGAATGAATTGGGTGCAAAAATAAAAATACTGTAGCGTTATTTTTTTTGAATCATAATCATTGTTACATCTTTTTTAAAAGTGTCGGTTTTGCAAAACTCATAAAGGTCTTTTTCTAATTTCTTCAGTTTTTTTTCTAGCGATTCACTTGTACATTCTGATAAAGAATGTATTACTCTTCTTGTCCCGTACCGTTCACCATTTTTATTCATGCTTTCTGTAAGAGCTTTTGTGTAAACAAACACTATATCTTTTGGATTCATGGTAAAAGCAATTGAAGTATAGCTTGCAGTACATTCCTTCAAGCCTATTGGGTTTCCCTTGATGTTTTTATCATTAATTGTAACCACTCTAATTTTTCCTGTTTTACCGCTTTGATGTAAAATATCAGCATGGCCAGCATTTACATATTCTATACGATTATTTGCTATACGTAATAGAACGCCTGTTATCAAATTGGTGCTTGTGAGTTTTTTTTGTATAAAAAATTGGTTTGTCATTTGTATTATTTTATGTAAAGGTACGTGCGCATTTTTGTAAAAGAGAGACCGTACATTATTTTTAATGAGTAATGATAAAAGGGATGTATTAATTC